>JBEEIU010000089.1:0-24573 GCA_041169705.1 Actinomycetota bacterium | reverse complement strand
AGAAACTAAGTCACAAGCGAGTGGAGCCCAAGGACTTTAGCCCGGCTCTAGATTTTGTCTTTGAGTGGGCTGCGAAGAAACCCACAGGAGTGAAACTGGGCCCGGGTGTGGATCACGAGTTAATTCCCGAAGGCGCCGAGGCGCAGTGGGTCTCGCACAACGGCGATCTGGTGGAGCTCACTCTCTGGTTTGGTTCGCTTCGACGAGCCGCATCTCGATCTGCGCTCATGGTCGCTTCTGGCAAGCAGCACGTCTTCGATGGTGAGTTTGTTCAGGCGCAAGTTTCAGAACTTAAGAGATACGTCTACGAACCCGCCTCTTCCTTGATTCGCTCTCACCTGCTAGGTGACTTCGCAAATCAACATGGCCTCACGTTGGTGTCGAAGGACATTGCGTATCTCACTTCAGATGAGCTAATCGATAGTCCATGGCTCAAGGCCTTTGAAGTTATTGACGTTTTGTCGCTAGATGAAAAACAGATACGCAAATACCTTGTGGAAAAACAAATCGGAATTGTTGAAATAAAAAAACGCGGAGTTGATGTGACTCCAGAAGAGCTTCGCAAAAAACTGCGCTTAAAGGGGACGGGCGCCGCCACCTTGATTCTCACCAAGCTGGGCGACGCCCGCAAAACACTTGTAGTCAAGCCAATCCGCTAGATGGCTCTCCTATCGGAGTGGCTAGTGATCTCCACGGGGTCCGTCGAAATCCATATACCCTGGGCCCATTGGCTGGAGTCCGTCGAGCTCAGGGAATACAAGTGCCTTTATGACAACTCCGAGTAGCCCCAAAATAATCCAGCCGAATAGATAGAAATATCCAAGTCCAAGACCCACCTGAGCCAGGCGCTTGCCGTTCTCGCCCGAGGTCTTCAGTTGGGCTAGTGCGATGTGGCCGGTGATTACACCAACCAGGGCGCCCACCCATGAAATTGAGGCGGCCAGTGACACCACTGCGAGGGTGTTCAGACTGGTCCAGTCAAATTTTTGTTTCTGCTCTTTCTCAGTCACTGGCTGAGCGATGTCGGACTTTTTGTCCTTTTCTGCCATCTTTTCCTCCTTAGGAACCTGCTCAGTCTTGTCCCTTGGGCTGGGAGTATTTTGGGATAAGTCTGGGAGTGAGGTGGGAATTAGAAACTTTGAACTTGAGTGACTTCCAGGGTGGAGTCCGCACCGAAACTCATTCCTGATGGCTCCCTTCCAGCCATGATCAATTGAGCGCCAAGCGCTGCAATCATGGCGCCGTTGTCGGTGCAAAGCGCGAACCTCGGAATTCGAAGTTCCACACCAGCCTTGTCACAGCGTCTCTTTGCTTCCTCGCGAAGCCTGGCATTTGCGACCACGCCACCACCCAGAACCAGTCTCGGCACCTGGAATTCTTCAGCTGCGGCTAAAGCCTTAGTCAGTAGCACGTCAACCACCGCTTCTCTAAAACTTGCAGCGACATCGGCGACCGAGAATTCCTCATTCGCATCCTGATGTTTTTCTACATGACGGGCCACCGCAGTTTTCAGTCCAGAGAAAGAGAAATCGTAACGATGCTTTTCCATATCTTTTGGAAGCGTAAGGCCGCGCGGAAAACGAATCGCGTTTGGGTTTCCGTTTATCGCAGCTTTATCAATCTGAGGACCACCCGGATACGGCAGTCCCAAGACGCGAGCGACTTTGTCGAATGCTTCGCCTGCGGCATCATCGATTGTCTCACCCAACAACACAACATCGTTTAGCAGATCTCTGACTAGCAGCAAGGATGTGTGGCCACCGGAAACCAAAAGCGCAATGGTTGGTAGCTGCACAGCACCGCGCTCCAAAACATCTGCTCCGACATGCGCGACTAAGTGGTTCACAGCGTAAATTGGCTTGTCATTAGCGATTGCTATTCCCTTGGCAGCTCCAATTCCAACCATAACCGCGCCTGCTAGACCAGGGCCATTTGCAACCGCAATCGCATCTACCTGATCTATGGTGAGGTTTGCCTCGGCTAGTGCCTTACGAAGAGTCGGCTGGATTGCTTCCAGGTGTGCTCTCGCAGCGACTTCTGGAACCACTCCGCCGTACTTGGCATGCTCGTCCATAGAAGAATGAAGAGCATTTGCCAAGAGCCGATTTCCCTTTACTATTCCAACTCCAGTTTCATCGCACGTGCTCTCGATTCCTAACACCACGGGCTGCTGAATTTCGAGACGCATGACCAGTGCGTCAATATCTCCCGGTTGGTAGTAGCGCTTGCGCAAATCAATCTGTTCAAAACCAAGACTTCTATACAGCTTGATTGCGGCCGGGTTGTCTGCCCGCACCTCCAGCATTACCTGCTCGGCACCGACACTTTTGCTCCAGATAAGAAGCTCCTGCATAAGTCTTCGCCCGTAGCCATGACCTCTCTCGTCGCTGGCGATAGCGATCGTCTGGATATCCGCCGAGAAAGATCCGGGTGCGCTTGCTGCTCCCGCATAACCAATAAGTCGCTGGGATTTCCAAAGTCCTAAGTAATGGGTGTTTGGGGAATCCAATTCTGCTGCCATAGAGTCTTCCGACCAGGCATGTTCTGAGAAAGTTTGATTCTCTAAAACCATCACCTGAGCCAGGTCAGTCGCACTAAGTCTGGAAGTTGAGATCATCCCGTCACCCGCTTACCAGCAGATGGTGAGACGTCTGGGCTTCGAAGATAGAGCGCACCGGTGTCAGAAAGATCTATTCCCTCACGCATTGCGGCAAATGCGTAGTGGCCGACTTCCTTTGCGCTACAGGGAGTCTGAAAAACTTCAAGGCCTGGAAATCTCTCTGAAATTTCGGCTGGTTCAAAAACTTCGGGGGCACTAGTTGGGGTGGGGATGACTTCTGGGCCTACAGAGCGATAAGACCTAGCAAATAGCTGTCTTCGCTTCGCATCCGAAACAACTACAAACTCTTTTTGGTTGGCATAAAGCATTGAAACGGCGTCGAGCGCCACTACACCAAAGGTTGGAACCTTTAGTGTCTCTGCCATAGCAAGACCCGTTGCCATGCCAACCCGAAGTCCGGTGTAAGGCGCGGGCCCTCTTCCGATAGCGATTGCCGAAATTTTCGTATGAGAAACTTTCGCTTCACCTAGCGCCTGAGCAATCACATTGCCAATGTTCTCTGCATGTCCAAATGGGTCTTCGATCGAGACAAAGCTCAGTAGCTCATCATCAACAAAGACGGCCGCCGAAGAACCAGCGGAAGTATCAATTGCCAGTAGCAATCTTCACCCCTTGCCACCTCTCGCCGTGACCCACAATCACCACTGATCTAGTTTCGGATTCCGCTTCTCTAGAAATCTCGACGCTGAGCCAATTTTCGCTCAGCCCTGATACATAGTCTCTAGCCCACTCGACCACGACAATTGAATTTTCAAAATCTATGTCAAGATCATCTAGTTCAATTGCAGAACCCAAACGGTAGGCATCGACATGAACAAGCTTTGGTCCCAATTTGGTTTTGTGTGTTCTAGCCAAAACAAATGTTGGAGACTGCACCGTTCCACTGGCTCCCAGGCCCTCACCGATACCTCTGGTTAGCGTTGTCTTTCCAGCGCCCAATGGTCCATTGAGTAGCACTAGGTCACCAGCTCGCAGGTGTCTTGAAATTTCTAATCCGAGCTGGTGCATTGCTTCCGCATCGGAAATCAAAATCAAAGATTTCCTCCGGTCCACTTGCGATTTGCTCGGCCGCCAATACGTGTTACCACTTCGTAGTTAATCGTCTGCGCGCTAGCACCTAGGTCTTCTGCGGAAGGCTCGCCAAGTTTTGGATCTCCAAAAATCACGACCTCGGTTCCAGCATTGAAAGCTTGGTCTTTGGTGTCCACAACGAATTGATCCATGGCAATCTGGCCCGCAATCGGATACAGCTGACCGTCTATGAGAACCTTGTGGCCCATTGAGATTCTTGGCATTCCCTCCGCGTAACCAAATGGCACAAGCGCAAGGTTGGTTTCCGACGCGGTTCGGTATCGATAGTTATAGCTCACGCCCTGTCCGGCGGGAACTTGCTTACTGCTAACAATCTGGGCACTCACCCGCATAGCAGGCCTGAGGCCATACTCGGCCATGTCTCGATCATCAGGGTTTAGCCCATAGACAGCAATGCCACACCTGACCATGTCGTAGCGCATGCTTGGGTAACTCAAGGTGCCGGCGGAAGCCGCTAGATGTCGCAAGCCAATTTCTAAATCAAAATCCTTGGAAAGCTCTAGGGCCTCCTCGAACAACGCCTGCTGCTTTAGGTCCTCTTCCTTTGATGTATTTGCGAGGTGGCTAAACAGCCCAGCTATTTTTTGCCCTCGCAATTTTTCAAAAAGAGTCGGCCACTGAGGTCTAGGGAAGCCTCCACGGCCAAGGCCAGTGTCCACTTTGACATGGATCTGGGCACCGTGTTTCAGGGCTAATTCCAGGACTTCGAAATTTGAAACTCCGAGCTGGACTTGTTTTCGCACAGCAGTTGCGATTTTTTCGTCGGCCTGCATGATCCAAGCCAAAACCGGAACCGTGATGCCCTGCTCACGAAGCGCGAGCGCTTCGTCTAGATCTGCGACTCCTAGTGCGTCGACCCCGGCACTCTGCAGTGCCTTAGCGACCTGCTTGGAACCGTGGCCATAGGCATCGGCCTTAACTATTGCCATAACCTGACTGGGAGCGGCGAGCGCCTTTAGCTTGCGATAGTTGGCAACTATCGCGTCGAGGTCCACTCTTATCTCGCGCATCCTCTAAGACTCCAACACAATCATTGCGATTGCAAGCCCAGCGTCGTGACTGATGCTCAGATGAGTTGCGGTCAGTCCCAGTTTTTCAAAATTCGCTTTCGTGGCTCCATGCAGCTCAAGTGATGGTTTGCCATGAGCATCCTTGGTGAGAGAGATTTCATTCCAAGTTAGGACCTTTGGGTTTCCAACCGCTTTCGCAAGTGCTTCTTTAACCGCAAATCTGGCCGCGAGAGATTCTGGCTTTAGGTCTTGCTCGGTTGGGTGAAAAAGTCGTTCTAGTAATTGAGGTGTTCGCGCAATTGATTCCTGCAAGCGTTCGATTGAGCAAAGATCAACACCGATACCGGCAATCATCTCTACTCGACCGTCACGCTCTTAGCGAGGTTCCTTGGTTGATCGACATCCAATCCCTTTGCCTGCGCTAGCTCCATTGCAAACACCTGCAGTGGAATAACGGCGAGAGCTGCAGATAGCAATGGGTTGGTGGCAGGAATCTCAAACACCTCATCGGCAAATTCCTTAGCCGCCGCATCTCCCGTTTCCGCTATCGCGAT
Source organism: Actinomycetota bacterium (assembly GCA_041169705.1). Classification (GTDB taxonomy): domain Bacteria; phylum Actinomycetota; class Actinomycetes; order Actinomycetales; family Microbacteriaceae; genus Aquiluna. The sequence goes on along the minus strand of JBEEIU010000089.1, from coordinate 19,297 downwards.
GACCCTTGCGCCACGCGCTTTAACTTCTTGAATGTTGGAAATGACTTTGGCGTTCAGCGAATCCTCTGAGTTCGGGGATGGAACCACAACAATCACCGGCTGCCCAGGCTCAATCAAAGCGATTGGTCCATGTTTGAGCTCACCCGCGGAAAAGCCCTCGGCGTGGATATACGCCAGTTCTTTAAGCTTCAAGGCTCCCTCCATTGCAACCGGGAAGCCGACGTTTCTTCCAAGGAAAAGTACGCTCTTTGCGTTTGCCAACTCCTTGGCAAGTTCGCGCATGTGCTCTACGGAATCCAGTACCTTCTTAACCTGTCTTGGCATCTTTAGTAGGTCTGCGCCAATTTTCCTGAGGGCTTTTTCGTCCAAAGTTTTTCTGGCTGCAGCCAAGAACAGTGCCACGAGTTGGCCAGCTGTGATCTGGGCGGTCAGCGCTTTGGTGGAAGCAACCGCAACCTCGGGACCAGCATGGGTATAGATGGTTGCATCTGACTCGCGAGCCAGGGTTGCTCCCTGAGTGTTGCAAATGCTTAGGACTTTCGCGCCCTTTTCCTTTGCGTAGCGAACCGCCATCAGGGTGTCCATGGTTTCACCTGACTGTGAAATTGCAATCGCCAAAGTCTTTGAGTCCACGATTGGGTCGCGGTATCTGAACTCGTGAGCAAGCTCGACAATAACTGGAATTCTGGCCCACTTTTCAATTGCATACCTAGTGACTTCGGCAGCATAAGCTGCCGTTCCGCAAGCGAGCATCACAATTCGATCGACACTTGCAAGTTCCGTTAGCTTCTCAAATTCGCTGAGCTTAACGGACCCATCAGATTCCAGTCGTCCCATGAGGGTGTCGCCGACTGCCTGAGGTTGGTCCGCAATTTCCTTTGCCATGAACGACGGCCAACCACCCTTGGAGGCAGCCGAAGCGTCCCAGTCAACTTTGAATTCTTTGAGCTCTACTGGCTTTCCATCAAATGTTGTTACCAGAACTTTGTCTGCGTAGAGTTCAACAATTTGGTCTTGCCCTACCGAGACCGCACGTTTGGTGTGTTCAACAAATGCGGCAACGTCTGAACCTAAGAAGTTTTCGTTTTCTCCAAGACCGATAACGAGTGGCGAGTTGCGTCTAGCTGCGAGCACAAGGTTCTTGTGATCTTCGTGAATAGCGAGCAGCGTAAATGCTCCATGAAGACGATTGACAACTTTGCGGAAAGCGTCTACCAGGTTCTTAGAGTTTTCGTACTCGCGAGCAATCAGATGCGCTGCAACCTCGGTGTCAGTTTCAGAGGAAAACTTCACCCCTTGTGCCAACAACTCGGACTTTAGCTCCGAGAAGTTCTCGATGATTCCGTTGTGGATGAGCGAGAGTTTTTGGTGAGCGCCGCCGAGGTGGGGGTGCGCGTTTTGGTCATTCGGAGCACCATGGGTCGCCCATCGAGTGTGGCCGATTCCGATGTGGGCGTCCTTGATTGGATGGGCTTCGATCTCGGCGACCAAGGCGTCAAGCTTTCCGGCCTTTTTTCGAGTTTGCAGGCCAAGACCGGCATCAATTACCGATACGCCAGCAGAGTCATAGCCGCGATATTCCAGACGACGCAAACCGCCGAGCAAAACATCAAGGGTTGACCCTGGGCCTACGTAGCCCACGATTCCACACATGCCCTCTAATCTAAGGCAGAATGGCCTCTTGTGAGCGCAGCCGGGACCCCAAACCCAATCTCTCCCTACGTAGCAATTGAGCGCGATGACTGGGCAGAACTGGGTAAGTCAACGACGCTCCCGCTGACCGAAACAGAACTGGAATCGATTCGAGGTCTCGGGGATGTCCTAGACATGCGCGAGGTCGAAGAGGTTTACCTACCGGTAAGCCAACTACTGAACCTGTACGCAACAAGCGCCCAAAAACTTCACCGCACCTCGTCAGAATTTTTTGGCGAGCGAGCAGCTCGGACCCCCTTCATTATCGGAATCGCGGGGTCTGTGGCGGTTGGTAAATCCACCGTTGCAAGACTCCTCAGAGAACTGATGAAGCGCTGGGAGGGAACCCCGCGCGTAGAACTTATAACCACCGATGGTTTTCTCTATCCGAATGTCGAGCTCGAAAAGCGAAACCTTATGCATCGCAAGGGTTTTCCGGAGTCCTACGACCGCAAAAAGCTTCTGCAGTTCGTGAGCGACATTAAGTCAGGCGTTGAGCGCGTCTCTGCACCGGTTTACTCCCACCTAAGTTATGACATCGTCGAAGGTCAAACCGCGACGGTGAGCACTCCAGACGTGCTAATTCTGGAGGGTCTAAATGTTTTACAACCACCAGCTTTCGGTCAGGAAGTTGCGCTGAGTGATTACTTTGACTTCACGATTTATATAGACGCGGATGCGATGAATATCGAGAAGTGGTATCTCTCGAGATTTACCGAACTGTGGAACTCAGCCTTTACAAATCCAAAGTCCTACTTCCATGCCCTCACTACTGAACTGACTGAACAACAGGCTATGGACCGCGCCAGGTCATTCTGGAACGAAATAAATCTCCCTAACCTCCGAGAGAACATTGAACCCACCAGATCTAGGGCGACTCTAGTAATGCAAAAGGGAGATCAGCACCGCGTGGAGAAGGTGCTACTGAGAAAGGTTTAGAGACACTTTCAGTTCAGCTTCCTCGATTAATCTCACTGAGAGACTTGACAAGATCGCGAATGGTTCGACCTTTACTTGACCCATGTCTCAGCGGAGCTTGAGAGGCAATCTCGTAGTGATTTCGCCGCCCTAGTCTAGTTTTTGCCAAATATCCAGCTTCCTCTAAGTCGTTGAGAACACGAATCGTTGCTCTTTCCGAAATACCTAGATTGCTGGCAATCTCCTGCAATTTTGCGTCTTTGTTCTTAGATATGACAAGCAACGCGTGCGCATGGTGGGTAAGGAAGGTCCACATTGGAGTTACTTTATCTTCTTCGTCATGGCTATCTCTTCTTCGCTCGCCTCCGCAAATTCAAATCTTGGTGCAACTTCCGGGGCGTGCGCAGGTTGCCCCTTCGTTACCCGCAGGCTAGCCACAATTGAAACGGTGATGATTAGCAGAATCACACCAAGCGAAACCGTGGTGGGAACTTTGAAGAAGTCATGCAATGCCATCTTGATGCCGACCCATACCAAGACAAGAGCAAGTCCAGCCTTGAGGTAGACAAATCGGTGAATCAAGTCGGACAGCAAGAAGTACATAGCGCGCAATCCCAGAATCGCGAAAGCGTTCGCGGTGAATACTAAGAAAGGCTCTGAGGTTACTGCGAAAATTGCAGGGATAGAGTCGACTGCGAAAATGATGTCAGTGAATTCAATCAGGGCCAGAACGATAAGCAACGGAGTTGCCAATCGTTTGCCGTTGATCTTCACAAACAGCTTTTGGCCGTAGAACTTGTCGGTGCTAGGGACCCTGGTTCGAAACCACTTCAGGAACTTGGAATTCGCCACATCAAAGTGTGCGTTCCGGTGTTGGTACATCTTGATACCGGTATAGATCAAGAACGCCGCAAACAGGTATAACACCCAAGCGAAGCTCTCAATAATCACTGCACCAAGTGCGATGAATATTCCACGGAAGATTAGCGCTCCAAGCACACCCAGGAATAGGACTCGGTGCTGATACTTTCTTGGCACAGAGAAAGCGGCGAAGATGATGGCCCAGACAAAGACGTTATCTACCGCCAAAGATTTCTCAATCACGAAACCGGAGAAGTACTGCTGGCCATACTCACTGCCGAATTGCCACCAGACGTAACCACCGAAAGCTATGCCCAGGGTCACCCAGATTGCTGACCAAAAAGCCGCTTCCTTGAAGCTGATTTCACCGGCCTCCCTGTGGGCAAACAAGTCCACAGCAAGCATCACCAGAATTACTCCGAGTACCGCAAACCAAAGCCAGATTGGAACGTCCAATTTCTTCTCCCATTCAATTGGTGACAGATTTGTCACCTATTGGGAAAGAGTGAACACCATGAAGCTGGGAAATTTCTGTGATTAGAGGCTGAGTCGCTGCTCGACCACGCGAGCAATGCGATCTGCCCAGCTCTGAGCTGTGCCTGCCTCGGAGGCCTCAACCATGACGCGAACAAGACTCTCAGTTCCCGAGGCTCTTAGTAAAACTCGGCCATTTCCGGCCAGCTCTGTTTCGGCTTCTACGACGAGTGCTGTCAGCACCTCATCGTGATGAACTCTCGTCTTATCAACGCCCGAGACGTTTACCAGAACTTGCGGGTAGTTGGGCATCACAGCGACGAGGTCTTGCAGTGACTTTCCACTCGCAACTATCTGCGCTGCGATTTGCATCCCGGTGAGAATTCCGTCACCGGTGGTTGCGAATTGGGAAAAGATAATGTGCCCGGACTGCTCGCCACCGAGGGTGTAGCCGCCATCTCGCATTGCCTCCAAAACGTAGCGGTCGCCAACTTTCGTCTCAACCATTTCGATGCCAGCCTCGCGCATCGCAACTTTCAAGCCCAGGTTAGACATCACTGTAGTCACCAAGGTGTTGCGAGCCAATTCCCCTCGAGATTTCATCGCGAGGGCTAGAACGGTCATGATGTGATCGCCATCGACGATGGCACCGGTGTGATCGACAGCGAGGCAGCGATCTGCGTCACCATCGTGCGCAATTCCCAGATCAGCTTTATGTTCGACCACCGCGGCTTGCAAAGCAGAAAGGTGAGTCGAGCCGTAGCCCTGGTTAATGTTGTTTCCGTTTGGATCTGCGCCAATGACAATGACCTTTGCCCCGGCATCCGCAAAGGCCTGCGGTGACACAGCAGATGCTGCGCCGTGTGCACAATCAATTACAACTTTTAGTCCATCAAGCTTGTTTGGCAATGTCGTTAGCAAGTGAACGATGTAGCGGTCTTCGGCATCGGCAAATCTTGTTATGCGACCAATCTCCGATCCAATCGGAGTTAGTGCATCACCCATTGCCTCTTCGATTGCATCCTCGGTTGCGTCAGGAAGTTTGTGGCCACCGCGTGAGAAAAACTTGATGCCGTTGTCGGGCGCCGAATTGTGACTGGCCGAAATCATGACACCAAAATCTGCGTCTAGATCTGCTGTCAAAAAGGCAGTTGCTGGTGTTGGTAAAACACCGGCGTCAAAAACGTCTACGCCTGAAGAAGCTAGCCCTGCGCTAACAGCAGCGGATATGAAATCACTCGACAGACGCGGATCGTGCGCGATTACTGCTCTTGGTCTGTCCCCGCGCTTGCGAGCCTCTGCGCCCAATACCTTTGCGGCAGCTTGAGCTAGCGAGAGTGAAAGTTCAGCAGTGATTTCTCGGTTCGCAGTTCCGCGAACACCATCAGTTCCAAAAAGCCTGCCCATGGCAGAAAGCGTATTGCTTTAGCGCTTGGAGAACTGAGAGGCCTTGCGAGCCTTCTTCAAACCGGCCTTCTTGCGCTCGATGACGCGTGCGTCACGGCTCAGGAATCCAGCCTTCTTCAAAGCTGGGCGGTTGTTCTCAGCGTCGATCTCGTTTAGTGCACGAGAAATTCCAAGACGTAGCGCACCAGCCTGACCTGCAATGCCACCTCCGTCAATACGAGCGATCACGTCGTACGCACCTTGAAGTTCTAGAACCTTGAATGGGTCAGTGATTAGTTGCTGGTGCAACTTGTTTGGGAAGTAGTCTGCAAGTTCGCGACCGTTAACAGTGATCTTGCCCTTGCCACCAGGAATAAGTCGAACACGTGCGACGGCTTCCTTACGACGTCCAAGACCTGCGCCTGGGCTGGTTAGGTTGCCGCGAGTGCGAACCTTCGCTGCTGGTGCGCTCTCGGTTGTGTAAGAGGTCTCTGCTGCCTCTAGTACTTCTTTCTTAGCCAAGGTCTATTTCCTTACTGGGCGATCTGGTCGATTACGAAAGTCTTAGGCTGTTGTGCCTGGTGTGGGTGAGCTGCACCGCGGTACACCTTTAGCTTGCCTAGCTGCTGTTCTCCAAGAGAATTCTTTGGAAGCATTCCGCGAATTGCCTTCTCTACTGCGCGCTCTGGGTTCTTCTCCAATAGCTCTGCGTAAGTAGTCGCAGTTAGACCACCTGGGTAACCAGAGTGACGATAAGCCTTCTTGTTTGCAAGCTTTGATCCGGTCAGTGCAACCTTGTCTGCGTTGATGATTACAACGAAGTCTCCGTTGTCCATGTGAGCCGCGAAGGTTGGCTTGTGCTTGCCACGAAGCAGAGCTGCTGCATGAGCTGCAAGACGACCAAGCACAACGTCGGTTGCGTCAATGACGAACCACTCGTGGCGCAGGTCACTGGCCTTTGGCGAATAAGTACGCACGCTAAATTACCTCTTAGTTTCTGATGTGTGATTCCGCAGTATTGAAGCGGTTTCAAACTTTTCGGCAATGCCGAATCCAAACCGCAATTCTAGAGGGATTCCACCCCCGCGGTCAAACAGAAATTTCCCCTGAATCGCGCATATTTTTGGCCTTCTCGGCCTGGGCAGCCAACTGAGATTTTGGCGGGTAATTCACCCCGGTCAGGGCGAGGCCATGTGGCGCAACTACCTTGAATTTGCTAACCCGCTGGGCCGCTTTTTGAATCTCCCAGAGTTCGGCCGGATCAAGCTTTGCCTCCCCGACCGCAATTAGGGCACCCACGAGCGAGCGGACCATGTTGTGGCAAAAGGCATCGGCTTCTAGGTAGATCTCGATATTGTCGTCGGTTCTGGTCACCTGAACCTTGCGAAGCTCCCGAATGGTAGTGGCCCCCTCGCGAGGCTTACAGAACGCTCCGAAGTCCCTGAGGCCCAGTAGCCCCTTGGCAGCCTTTTGCATGAGTTTCACGTCAAGTGCCCTTGGGTGCCAGAGCTCATATCTGGAGGTCAGCGGACTCTTGGGTGACTCGGAATCTGCGATCAGGTACCGATAGCTTCTACCGATTGCCGAGAATCTGGCATCGAATCCCTCAGGGGCCAAAGTTACGTCGCAGACCACCAGGTCTGGGGTTAGAAGGCCATTTAGTTTCTGAGCCGAGAAATCGGAACGTCCCAGCCTTTCAAGCTGCTCCTGGTTCAGGTCGATGTGACAAACCTGGCTAAGGGCGTGCACTCCGGCATCTGTTCGACCGGCAACCCGCATACCGAAATCGTCTTCAGACTTCCCAAAGATTTGCTCAAGGGCAGCCAATAGCTCAGATTGAACGGTGCGAAGGTTTGGCTGTTTCGCAAAGCCTTGAAAGTCAGTTCCGTCGTAACCAAAATCAATCCGGAAACGAGAAAGCCCGCCGGAAATACCAGCGGGCTTTTTCATGGAAGTATTACTCAGCCTTTTCGCCCTCGGCCTCTTCGGCAGGGGCTTCGGCTGCTGACTCTTCGGTAACTTCTGCTGCAGGCTCTGCAACGACCTCTGCCTCAGCAACAACTTCGACGGTCTCTGCCTCGGCTGCTGCCTCTGCGACGGTCTCTGCTACTGCTTCTTCAACAACCTCAGCAGCTACTGCAGCACCGGCCACAGCCTTCACTGGGTTAGTCAACTTTGGCTTGTTGGACTTTGGCTTTGCGTTTACAGCCTCGAGCACTAGCTCGATTACCGCCATCGGGGCGTTGTCACCCTTGCGGTAGCCAAGCTTTGTGATTCTGGTGTAACCACCCTGACGCTCGGCAACAAGCGGAGCAATCTCGGTGAACAACTCGTGCACTACACCCTTGTCCAGGATCTGAGTCATTACGCGACGACGTGCGTGAAGGTCTCCACGCTTTGCGAAGGTAACCAGACGCTCGGCTACTGGGCGTAGTCGCTTTGCCTTGGTCTCAGTGGTGACGATTCTCTTGTGCTTGAACAGCGATGTCGCCATGTTGTTCAGCATCAATCTTTCGTGGGCTGGTCCGCCTCCGAGGCGAGGGCCTTTAGTTGGGGTTGGCATGATCTTCTCCTTGAGTATCTAAAGGCTTATGCCTGGTCGTCGAAGGCACTGAAGTAGGCGCCGTCGAATCCAGGAACTGCGTCCTTGAAACGTAGGCCGAGGCTTGCGAGCTTGTCGCGAACCTCATCTACCGACTTCGAACCGAAGTTGCGGATGTTCATTAGCTGGTCTTCGCTCAAAGCGATTAGCTCAGCAACGGTGTTGATGCCCTCACGCTTTAGGCAGTTGTAAGAGCGAACAGTTAGGTCTAGTTCCTCAATTGGAGTTGACAACTCGTTCGAAGATGCGAGCTCAACTGGAGCTGGACCGATCTCAATACCCTCAGCCTCTGCGTTCAATTCCTTGGCAAGACCAAAGAGCTCAACCAAAGTGGAACCTGCAGATGCAACCGCATCGCGAGGAGCCACCGAAGGCTTGGTCTCGACATCAACAATTAGCTTGTCGAAGTTAGTGAACTCACCGGCACGAGTTGCCTCAACGCGGTAAGAAACCTTTAGAACTGGTGAGTAAATGGAATCAACTGGAATGACACCAGCTTCGGCATCTGGGTTGCGGTTCTGAGATGCCTGAACGTAACCACGACCGCGCTCAATGATGAACTCGATCTCAAGCTTTGCGTTTGAGTTGAGAGTTGCGATTACTAGCTCTGGGTTGTGAATCTCAACACCGGCAGGAGCCTGGATGTCAGCAGCGGTAACTGCTCCAGCACCGCTCTTTGAAAGGTGCGCAACAACAGGTGCGTCGTGCTCAGATGAAACAACAAGGTTCTTGATGTTCAGGATGATTTCAACAACATCTTCCTTAACACCGGCAACAGTTGAGAACTCGTGGCTAACACCCTGAATGCGAATGTTAGTAACCGCTGCACCTGGAATCGAAGAAAGCAGAGTGCGACGCAGTGAGTTTCCGAGGGTGTATCCAAAGCCTGGCTCAAGTGGATCAAGAATGAAACGTGAGCGGTTTGGACCTAGAACTTCTTCGTGCAGTGTGGGGCGCTGTGCAATTAGCACTGTTTGGTTCCTTTCATCTGAGTACCCGCTATTTGATACTCGTTTTGAATCACTCAGGCGGCCACCTGAGTGGGTGAAGCTATGAAGTTTTTGCTAGTTAGACACGACGGCGCTTTGGAGGGCGGCAACCGTTGTGAGCCTGTGGGGTCACATCGGAAATTGAACCAACCTCCAGGCCAGCTGCCTGTAGTGAGCGGATTGCGGTTTCGCGACCAGAGCCTGGGCCCTTTACGAAAACATCAACCTTGCGAAGACCGTGCTCCTGAGCCTTGCGTGCTGCAGACTCTGCTGCCATCTGAGCGGCAAACGGAGTGGACTTACGTGAACCCTTGAATCCAACGTCACCGGATGACGACCAAGAGATAACAGCTCCGGTTGGGTCAGTGATGGTGATGATGGTGTTGTTAAAGGTTGAACGGATGTGCGCCTGACCGGTTGGCACATTCTTCTTTTCTTTTCTTCTTGGCTTACGAGCTCCAGCGCTAGCTTTGGTCGCAGTTGCCTTAGGTGCTGCCATTTACTTTCTCCTAATTCTCTCTGCGCCTTACTTGGCGGCCTTCTTCTTGCCGGCGACGGTGCGCTTTGGACCCTTGCGAGTGCGAGCGTTTGTCTTGGTGCGTTGACCGTGAACGGGAAGACCCTTACGGTGACGAATACCTTGGTATGAACCAATCTCTACTTTGCGGCGAATATCCGCTGCAACTTCACGACGAAGATCACCTTCGACCTTGAAGTTCTTTTCGATCTCGTCGCGAAGCGCAACCAACTGGTCGTCAGTTAGATCCTTCACGCGAGTGTCTTTGTTGATTTTGGTCGAAGTTAGAACCTCGATTGAACGAGTGCGACCGATTCCGTAGATGTAAGTAAGTGCGATTTCAACTCGCTTGTCGCGAGGAATATCGACTCCGGCAATACGTGCCATTTGGATTTCTCCTATTTTTTAGAAGGTCTTCAGCAACACCATCCCGCTTGGGGCTCCGGCCTTCTCCGGAGGTGCCAGACAAATTGTCTTGGGTGATGCTTTGGATATTTAGTTATAAAGAAGTTGTGACTAACCCTGGCGCTGCTTGTGGCGAGGGTTCTCGCAAATCACCATTACGTTTCCGTGACGGCGAATTACTTTGCACTTGTCGCAAATCTTCTTGACGCTTGGGTTAACCTTCATGATCTTCTCTTTGTCTTGTTGCCTACTTGTAGCGGTAAATGATGCGGCCACGAGTCAGGTCGTAGGTGCTCAGTTCTACAATCACGCGGTCCTCAGGGAGGATACGGATGTAGTGCTGACGCATTTTGCCCGAGATGTGTGCGAGGACAATGTGTCCGTTGGTTAGCTCTACACGAAACATTGCGTTCGGTAGCGCCTCAACGACCGATCCCTCGATCTCGATTACGCCGTCTTTGTTGGCCATGCACTCACTTATTCACTACTTTTCGACGTCACGAACGCACAAAAACCAAGCCCAAAAAGTTTTCGGATTTTGCGCAGAAACGCCAAGGGATAATCCTAGAGACTTTTTTGCTAGTGCGCCAGTGCCAGTTTTTGGGAAATCTCGACCCCGAAGCCAGCCAGGCGGGCCTTTCCGCCATCCGGCTCGGTGAGCACGAAAACCCCGTCCTCGAGGACCGCTACCGAGTGCTCCCAGTGGGCGCCATCCCCGCCATCCTTGGTCAAAACCGTCCAGTCATCCTGGTGGATGTAGGTCGCCTGCTTACCCGAGGTAATCATTGGTTCGATTGCCACGCACAGACCTGGTTCCACCTTGGCCCCTTTGTCCCTGGTCGCATAGTTGAAAACCGGTGGGTCCTCATGCATCGAGCGGCCTATTCCGTGGCCCACATACTGCTGCAGAATCCCGTATTTGCCTTGAGCCACAATGTGTCGCTCGATAGCGGCCCCCACATCTCCCAGGTGAGAGGCCGAGGCTAGCGCAGCAATCCCCGCCCAAAGTGATCCCTCACAAACCTCAGATTGCTTCTGCCTTCTGGCCGAAACTGCCTGGTCTCCCCCGGGGACGACCATGCTAAAAGCGCTATCTCCGTTCCAGCCTTCAACCTCAGCGCCGCAGTCTATAGAGATTAGGTCTCCGGGGTGTAGCTCACGGGTGCTGGGGATGCCGTGCACGACTTCGGAATTTACGGATGCGCAAATGGTGTGAAAGTAGCCGGGGACCAATTGAAAGTTTGGCCTGCCGCCCATCGATCGAATAGTGGACTCCGCGATTTGATCCAGGTCCAAAGTGGTGATACCCGGTTTGATTGCGTTTCGAACCGCGTCAAGCGCAGCGCGAGTTACAAGGCCCGCCTTGCGCATCAAAAGAATTTGGTCGAGGGTTTTCAGTTCAAACTTGGTTCGCATGATTACTGGCTAATTAGCCCGCGAGCATCCAGTGCCTCGATAATGCGATCGGTGACCTCTTGAATTTCACCGAGGCCATTAATCATGACAACCAAACCGCGAGCAGCGTAGATGTCAATCAGTGGAGCAGTCTGCTCATCGTAAACATCTAATCTTCTACGAATCACATCAGGAGTGTCGTCACTGCGACCTTGCTCCTGCGCGCGACCAGAAAGTCTGCGCACCAATTCCTCGTTGTCCGCGGTCAACTGAACCACAACGTCCAACTTGTTTTCTTGATCGTGAAGAATTGAATCCAACTCGGCAACCTGGTCAGCAGTTCTTGGGTAACCATCTAATAGGAAGCCCTTCAAAGCATCTGCCTGACCGAGTCGATCGCGAACCAAATCATTTGTCAGTGAGTCCGGAACGTATTCGCCGCGGTCCATGAATGCTTTTGCTTTCAGGCCAAGTTCGGTTTCTTCGCGAACATTGTGACGAAAGATATCTCCCGTTGAGATTGCAGGGATATCCAGATGGCGGGCCAACAGAGCTGCTTGTGTGCCCTTGCCGGCCCCGGGGGGACCGATAAGGAGTAGCCGGATCACTTCAGTAGACCCTCGTAGTTACGCTGCTGCATCTGAGCGTTAATCTGCTTCACGGTTTCCAAACCAACACCAACGATGATCAGGATTGAAGTACCACCGAATGGGAAGTTCTGGTTGGTTCCGATTGCGCTAAATGCGACCAGCGGAATCAATGCAATGAGACCTAGATAAATTGCACCAGGGAAGGTAATTCTAGAAATTACGTACTCGAGGTACTCGGTGGTTGGACGACCAGCTCGAATACCTGGAATAAATCCGCCGTACTTCTTCATGTTGTCGGATATCTCTTCAGGGTTCAAAGTGATAGCAACATAGAAGTAGGTGAAGCCCAAGATCAGCGCGAAGTAAATCGCCATGTATAGCGGGTTGTCACCGGTAGTGAGGTATGTGGAGATCCATGTGACCCAAGGTGCCACCTGCCCAGTAACAGCATCGGGCTGGTTGAACTGAGCCAACAGAGCTGGCAAGTAAAGCATTGAGGAAGCGAAGATGACCGGGATAACACCAGCGGTGTTTACCTTGACCGGAATATAGGTTGACTGGCCACCGTAGGAGCGCTTGCCAACCATTCGCTTTGCGTACTGAACTGGAATTCTGCGCTGTGATTGCTCGACCAGAACAACCAGTCCCACAACCACAAAACCAACTGCCATCACGATCACGAAGATTTCGATAGTTCTGGTCTGCAGAATCTGAAGTAGCGAAGATGGGAAGGTGGAAGCAATGGAGGTGAAGATCAGTAGCGACATTCCGTTACCAACACCACGCTCTGTGATTAGCTCACCGAGCCACATAATCAAACCGGTTCCAGCGGTCATGGTAATGACCATCAGGGTGATTGCAAAAGGATCAGTGTTTACCAAAATAGGCAGAGTACAGTCGGCACCAAACAGCGCTCCCTGTCTCGCAACCGCAATCAGGGTAGTTGCCTGCAGCATTCCAAGCGCAATAGTTAGGTAACGGGTGTACTGGGTAAGTTTTGCCTGACCCGATGCACCTTCCTTGTAAAGCGTCTCGAACCTTGGAATTACAACGCGCAATAGCTGGGTAATGATCGATGCGGTGATGTAGGGCATGATGCCCAACGCAAAGATGGAAAGCTGAAGCAGTGCTCCACCCGAGAACAGGTTGACTAGCTCATATAGACCCGAGGTCGACTGAGTTTGTGCAAGACATTGCTGTACGTTGCCGTAATCCACGTTCGGGGCTGGAATGAACGAGCCCAAACGGAAAATAGCGATCAAACTGAGCGTAAAGATCAGCTTGTTGCGCAGATCCGGGGTGCGGAACGCACGAGCAATTGCCTGAAACACTTTTTGCCTTCCTGGCTTAGAAACTAAGCGCCGACGCTTCCGCCAGCCGCTTCAATCTTTGCCTGAGCCGACTTGGAAACCTTGTCAACAGTGACGTTCAGCTTAACCGCTACATCACCATTTCCTAGGACCTTGACTGGCTCGCCCTTGCGAACAGCACCCTTTGCGACTAGGTCGGCAACGGTGACCGCTCCGCCTGCTGGGTAAAGCTCGGAGAGCTTGTCCAGGTTTACAACCTGGTACTCAACACGGAATGGGTTCTTGAAACCGCGAAGCTTTGGTGTGCGCATAACTAGGTTCACGCCACCACCTTCGAAGCCCAAACGAGTAGTAGTTCTTGCACCAGTTCCCTTGGTACCGCGACCCGCGGTCTTACCCTTGGAACCCTCACCCAGACCCTTACGAGTCTTTTCCTTCTTAGCACCAGGTGCCGGACGAAGGTGGTGAAGCTTCAGAACCTGAACCTTCTCGCCCTCCTGCTTTGCAGCAGGCTTGGACGCTGCTGGCTTAGCAGCTGCTGGCTTAGCAGCAGGAGCCTTCTCGGCAGCTGGCTTAGCCGCAGGCTTTGCGGCCGCAGTCTTCGGAGCTGCCTTAGCTGCTGCCGGCTTAGCGGCGGCTGGCTTCTTTGCAGCTGGCTTCTTTTCTTCTGCCATTAGTCGATCTCCTCAACCTTGACTAGGTGGGCAACGGTCATGACAAGGCCGCGAACACTCTTGGTGTCCTCTTTTACGACGATGTCACCGATGCGCTTCAGACCCAGGGTGCGAAGTGAATCGCGCTGGTTCTGCTTGCCACCATTTGAACTTTTGACCTGAGTAACTTTTAGACGCGCTGCCATGATTAGGCACCTGCCTTTTCAGTCTTGACACCCAAGAGACGCTTTGGCGCAACCTCTTCTAGTGACTTGCCACGACGTGATGCAACTGAACCTGGCTCTTCGAGCTGGCGCAATGCTGCAACGGTGGCGTGAACAATGTTGATGGTGTTTGAAGATCCGAGTGACTTGGATAGAACATCCTGAACACCGGCACACTCCAAAACTGCACGAACAGGTCCACCGGCGATAACACCGGTACCCTGAGCAGCTGGACGAAGTAGTACAACACCCGCAGCAGCCTCGCCCTGAACTGGGTGAGGGATGGTGCTGCCAGAGCGTGGAATGCGGAAGAAGTTCTTCTTCGCGTCCTCAACACCCTTGGCAATTGCGGCTGGTACTTCTTTTGCCTTGCCGTAACCAACTCCGACTAGACCCTCGCCATCGCCAACCACAACTAGTGCGGTGAAGGCGAAACGACGACCACCCTTTACTACCTTGGAAACGCGGTTGATTGTTACAACGCGCTCTAGGAATGGGCTCTTGGTCTCTTCGCGGTCGCGACGCTCGGTACGAGGGCCACGCTCACGTGAGCCTCTACGCTGTTCGCGCTCGTTTGGATCTACGGTTGTGGTTGTGTCCACAGCAGTTTCTGCCACAGTGGCTTCCTTCTTTTCTTCGCTCACAGTACAAGTCCTCCCTCGCGGGCAGCTTCTGCAATTGCAGCAACTCGGCCTGCGTAGCGGTTACCACCGCGGTCGAATACAACTTCGGTGATGCCGGCCTTCTTGGCACGCTCTGCGATTAGTTTGCCGACAATTGCTGCCTTAGCAGTCTTGTCGCCCTTGTCTTTGCGCAGCTCGTCTTCCATGGTGGAAGCAGAAACAATGGTGTGACCCTTGGTGTCGTCAACAACCTGAACGAACAGGTGTCGAGCGGAACGAGTCACCACTAGGCGTGGACGCAGTGCATCACCGGAAATCTTCTTGCGAAGACGTGCGTGACGACGCTCACGTGCAGCGGAGTTTGACTTACCTCTAGTACCTAGACCCATGATTACTTACCAGACTTTCCGGCCTTGCGACGAACGAATTCGCCTTCGTAACGAATACCCTTGCCCTTGTAAGGTTCAGGCTTTCTAAGCTTGCGAATGTTTGCAGCAACTTCACCAACGGCCTGCTTGTCAACACCAGAGATGATGATCTTGTTGTTTCCCTCGACGGTCAATGTGATTCCCTTTGGAGGCTCCACTACAACCGGGTGAGAGAAACCAAGAGCTAGCTCGATGTTCGCACCCTTTGAAGCGGCGCGGTAACCGGTACCGATGATTTCCAGTGACTTGGAGAATCCGGTGGAGACTCCGTGCACGTTGTTTGCAATAAGTGTGCGGGTAAGTCCGTGAAGAGACTTTGAAACAGCCTCGTCGTTCGGACGGGAGACAATCACAGAGTTGTCCTCAAGAGAAATCTTGATTGGTTCTGCAACGGTTAGGTGTAGTTCGCCCTTTGGTCCCTTGACGGCAATGTTCTGCCCATCAATGTTTACAGTTACGCCCTGGGGCAGCGGGATAGGTAGCTTTCCAATACGTGACATATTTGCTTACCAAACGTAGGCGAGGACTTCCCCACCTACTCCCTTCTTGGCTGCCTGACGGTCGGTTAGTAGACCGGAGGAAGTGGACAGGATTGCAATTCCAAGGCCACCGAGCACACGTGGTAGTTCGTTGGACTTTGCGTAAACGCGAAGACCTGGCTTGGAAACGCGCTTGATGCCCGCAATCGAGCTCTCGCGGTTTGCACCGTACTTGAGGGTAACTACTAGGTCCTTGCCAACCTTTGCATCCTCAACCTTGAAGTCAGCGATGTAACCCTCTGTCTTCAAAATCTCAGCAATGGTTCCCTTAATCTTTGAGTAAGGGACGCTGAACGAATCGTGGTGTGCACCATTCGCGTTGCGCAGCCGGGTCAGAAAGTCTGCTACCGGATCTGTCATTGTCATTTTTTATTTATCTCTTTCTCGAAATGGTTTCCAAGCGTTTTCCAAACTCTTGGACCTTTTTCAATTGGGGGTTTAGTTGGACTTGAATGGGAATCCAAGTTCGCGCAGTAGTGCGCGACCTTCGTTGTCATTCTTCGCAGTTGTAACAACTGTGATGTCCATGCCGCGTGGGCGGTCAATCTTGTCCTGGTCGATCTCGTGGAACATGGACTGTTCGGTGAGACCGAAGGTGTAGTTACCGCGACCATCGAACTGCTTGTCCGAAAGTCCGCGGAAGTCACGAATACGTGGAAGTGATAGGGAGAGCAAGCGGTCCAGGAATTCCCACATGCGGTCACCGCGCAGGGTAACGTGAGCGCCAATTGGCTGACCCTCACGCAACTTGAACTGTGCGATTGACTTGCGTGCGATGTTGACCTGAGGCTTCTGTCCGGTGATCGCGGTTAGGTCGCGAATTGCACCTTCGATTAGCTTGCCGTCTTTCGCAGCGTCTCCAACACCCATGTTGACCACAATCTTGGTCAGGGTTGGAACCTGCATTACGTTTTCGAAACCGAATTCCTTCTGCAGTGCAGCGACGATTTCCTTGCGGTACTGTGCCTTCAGTCTTGGAAGCGACTTGGCTGCGGTCTTAGTTGCGGTAGCCATTAGATGTCCTTTCCTGACTTGCGAGCAACGCGTACTCGAGTGGTCTTCTTAACGCCTGCTTTTTCCTTGGTCTCAACGCGAATTCCAACCTTGGTTGGCTTCTTGGTTGATGCATCTACCAAAGCAACGTTTGAAATGTGAATTGGGGCTTCAGCGGTTACTAGTCCACCGGTCTTTGCACCCTTGTCGGTCTGGCCAACCTTGACGTGCTTGGTGACGATGTTTACGCCCTCAACAATTACGCGGTTCTTCTCTGGAAGAACTGCAAGCACGTGGCCCTGCTTGCCGCGGTCTCCGCCGCGGTCCTGCTTGCCACCGGTGATGACCTGAACTAGGTCGCCCTTCTTAATTTTCGCCATGAGTTATAGCACCTCCGGAGCCAAAGAAATAATCTTCATGAACTTCTTGTCGCGAAGTTCACGACCGATTGGGCCGAAGATACGAGTTCCGCGAGGCTCACCATCATTCTTGATGATTACCGCTGCGTTCTCGTCGAACTTGATGTAGGAACCGTCTGGACGACGAGTTTCCTTCACGGTGCGAACAACTACTGCCTTGACGACATCACCCTTCTTTACGGCACCGCCAGGAATTGCATCCTTGACGGTGGCGACGATGATGTCACCTAGACCGGCGTATCGACGGAGAGATCCTCCCAATACGCGAATGGTCAACAGCTCCTTAGCGCCGGTGTTATCGGCAACTTTGAGCCTGGATTCTTGCTGAATCACTTTTTCTCCTTGCTTGGTGAATAACGATTACCGACCGTTATTCGCGGGATTTATTACTTCGCCTTTTCGAGAATCTCGACTAGACGCCAGTTCTTGGTTGCAGACAGTGGACGAGTCTCGTCGATTAGTACGAGGTCGCCAACACCTGCGGTGTTGTTCTCATCGTGAGCCTTTACCTTCTTGGAAAGGCGCATAACCTTGCCGTAAAGCGGGTGCTTCTTACGATCTTCAACTAGCACAACGATGGTCTTGTCCATCTTGTCGGACACTACATAGCCACGACGACTCTTGCGGTATCCACGGTCAAGCTCTTTTGCCTCAGCAGTCTTTGCTGCCTTGGTTGCTTTCTTCTCAGCCATCTTTATGCCTCCTCTGAAGGCTTAGCTTCCGCTGCCTTCTTGGTCTTTGGTGCTGCTGCAGCTGCGGTTGGAACTGCACGAATTCCAAGCTCACGCTCACGCAATACGGTGTAGATGCGAGCGATGTCGCGCTTCACAGCCTTTAGGCGACCGTGGTTTTCAAGCTGACCGGTAGCTGACTGGAAGCGCAGGTTGAATAGTTCTTCCTTTGCCTTCTTCAGCTCTTCTGCAAGCAGAGAGTTCTCGATCTTGTCTAGATCCTCTGGAGTTAGATTCTTAGAACCGATCATTATGCGTCACCTTCTTCACGCTGGATGATGCGAGCCTTAAGCGGTAGCTTGTGGATCGCACGAGTCAAAGCTTCGCGAGCAACCTGCTCGGAAACACCGGAGAGCTCAAAGAGAACTCTTCCTGGCTTTACGTTTACTACCCACCACTCAGGTGAACCCTTACCGGAACCCATACGAGTTTCAGCAGGCTTCTTGGTGAGGGAACGGTCTGGGAACACGTTGATCCAAACCTTTCCACCACGCTTGATGTGACGAGTCATTGCAATACGCGCAGCCTCAATCTGACGGTTGGTTAGGTAAGCAGGAGTTAGAGCCTGAACACCCCATTCACCGAAAGACACCTTGGTGCCACCGGTTGCAGCGCCGTGGCGCTTCGGGCTGTGCTGCTTACGGTGCTTTACGCGACGTGGAATCAGCATGATTAGCCTTCACTTCCTGCTGCAACTGGTGCAGCCTCAGCTGCTACTGCAGCTTCCTGTCTTGGGCGACGAGGACCGCGTGGAGCACGAGGAGCGTTTGCCTGCTGCTGAGCTAGCTCGCGGCTGGTTAGATCACCCTTGTAAATCCAAACCTTCACACCAATTCGTCCGAAGGTGGTCTTGGCCTCGTAGAAACCAAACTCAATGTTGGAGCGCAGGGTGTGCAGTGGTACACGACCCTCGCGGTAGAACTCGCTGCGCGACATTTCTGCGCCACCTAGACGGCCAGAGCACTGCACACGAATTCCCTTTGCGCCGGAGCGAAGTGCACCCTGGATGCCCTTACGCATTGCGCGACGGAAAGCAACACGAGCAGAAAGCTGCTCGGCGATTCCCTGAGCAACTAGCTGTGCATCTGCCTCTGGGTTCTTCACCTCGAGAATGTTTAGTAGCACCTGCTTGCCGGTTAGCTTCTCTAGATCTGAGCGCAGACCTTCAGCCTCTGCACCGCGACGTCCGATTACAAGACCTGGGCGAGCGGCAAAGATGTCAACGCGAACGCGGTCACGAGTTCTCTCTAGCTCAATGCGAGAGATACCTGCGCGGTCCAACTTCTCCTGTAGGTAAGAGCGAATGCGAACATCCTCAGTTACGTAGTCGGAGTAGCGCTGACCCTTCTTTGAAGAGTCTGCAAACCAACGCGAGCGGTGCTCGGTGGTGATACCTAGGCGGAAGCCGTAAGGATTGACTTTCTGACCCATTACTTACCTGCCTTCTTGTTTGCAAACTCGTCAGGAGTTGCAACTACAACGGTGATGTGTGAGGTGCGCTTCATGATCTTGAATGCGCGTCCCTGTGCACGTGGGCGGAAACGCTTG
>JBEEIU010000088.1:0-6131 GCA_041169705.1 Actinomycetota bacterium | reverse complement strand
TCGGAAACTGGAATCTTGGCTGCAGCGATTAGCTGGTCTACCAACACATCACGAGCCTGAAGTAATTGCTTACGAACCATGGCCGAGCCAAGCTTGGTTTCAATGTCCTTCTTCAGTTCTTCCAAGGTGTCGAACTCGGAAGCGAGCTGAGCGAATTCATCGTTGGCCTCAGGAAGTTCGCGCTCCTTGACCGCGTTTAGCTTGACGGTCACTTCTGCTTCTGCTCCCGCCTGGTCTCCACCAACGAGCTTCGACTTGAAAGTTGTGGTCTCCCCTGCAGTCAGGGTCTCAAGTGCGTCATCGATTCCATCCAGAAGTTGGCCCGAACCAATTTCGTAGGAGATGTCAGTGGCGGTGTCGATTGTCTTACCGTCAATAACGGCGGAAAGATCAATGCTTGTGAAATCGCCTCGCTGAGCGGGTCGCTCAACAACCTTCAAAGTTCCAAAGCGAGCGCGCAATGCGTCCAACTCAGACTCTACGTCCATCTTGGCAACCTTGACCGAGTCAACCTTTGCCTTGAGTCCCTTGTATTCAGGAAGAGAGAACTCAGGTCTGACCTCTACTTCAATTTCAATAACCAGATTGCCCTCGAGGGTCTTCTCATCCGGAGCCTGCTTTACATCCGCCTGAGGGGTGTCTAGTGGTCGAAGATTCTCTTCCTTGATTGCCTGACGGTAGTAGTTATCCAGGGAGTCATTGATCGCCTGGGCCAAAACTGCTCCGCGTCCTACGCGCTGGTCTATCACCGGGGCTGGGACGTGCCCTTTTCTAAACCCAGGGATATTGATTTGCTGAGCCACGGTCTTATAGGCCTGGTCTAGGGCTGGCTTGAAATCAGCTGGTTCGACTGTGATTTCAAGCTTGACGCGGGTTGGGTTGAGTTTCGAAACGACAGTCTTCAAGGTTTCTCCGTGGCTAGTTAGTTGACCAAAGTGGTCGGGATGACAGGATTTGAACCTGCAACCCCCTGTACCCAAAACAGGTGCGCTACCAAGTTGCGCTACATCCCGGTTGCATTTGCTGCCTCGGCAACAAACTCCCAAAGTCTATCCCATAGAATGTCTAAGTGCCTACGGGCATTCGCGAGTGTAGCTCAATGGTAGAGCCTCAGTCTTCCAAACTGATTACGCGGGTTCGATTCCCGTCACTCGCTCCAGTCACCTCTGACAGCTGGGGCAGAAATAAAGCTTCCTGGACCCCATTTCCTCTAAAACTACCTTTTTGCCGCAAACCCGACAGGGCAATCCGTTCCGCTTATAAACAAAGTATCGATCCTCAAATTTCGGAGATTTACCCAAAAGTTCGTCCCTGGTGACCATGATTCCCTTTTTGACCCCAAAAGCCAGCAGTTTCACGGCGTCGCTCCAAATACTCGATATCTCGTCGGGGCTCAACGCGCTTCCCGACTTGTGGGGATTGATCCCCTGCCGAAACAAGATTTCTGCACGGTAGACATTTCCAATGCCTGAGATGACCGATTGGTTCATAAGCAACAAACCAATCGAGGTTTTTGATTTGAGAACTCTCTCGATAAACCTAAGGCGCTCAGTTTCATTTGGGTCTGGTCTAAGTGGGTCGGGTCCAAGCTTTGACACAACCGCCGCTACATCCTCTTGGTCTAAGACTTCACATGCCGTTGGCCCGCGAAGGTCTGCGACATGCGTGGGGCTTTGAAAACGCACTCGAACTTGTCCCCAGGGTATTTCTTCTGCAGCTTCTATTTTCTGTATCTGCCACTTTCCATAAATCCCCAAATGAATTCTGATCTGAAGTGAGTTTGAAAACTGCAAAAACATTTGCTTTCCGAATGCTTCTGCAACTTGCAATTTCTTACCCGAAACCAATTCGGCATCCTCAGCGAATCGACCTTGCGGCGAAGAGACTTTTAGTTTCCGACTAGCAAAATGCTCGTTGAATTGATTCGCAATTCGATGGACAGTATGACCCTCGGGCACTTAGTAGAGAACCTCACCGGTTTTTTCAAAGTGTGCAATCTTGGAAATTCTTCGCACGTGTCTTTCGTCATTTGAGAAGTCTTTTCCGATGAAAATCTCAATGAGTTCGAGAACCTCTTGATTTGAGTGTTGCCTGGCACCAACCGCGGCGACATTGGCATCATTGTGATCGCGAGCAAGGCTTGCAGTGTCACGATTCCAAATCAGTGCTGCTCGAATTCCAGCAACTTTGTTGGCTGCAATTTGCTCACCATTACCAGAGCCACCCAGAACAATCCCAAGAGCTTGAATGCCGTTCGACTGGTCTTTGACTACCGCCTGGGCAGCCGCGATGCAAAAGCCCGGATAATCATCCAGGGCGTCGTAAACCTTGGGACCGTGGTCCACGAGCTCATGACCTTGTTTGGTTAGCTCGCTTACTAGAAAGGCACTGAGCTCCATGCCTGCGTGGTCGGTAGCAATGTGAATTCGCATCTTGCTTCTCTCTAGCGTTCCAAGGGACTTCTAGTGAACCGCAAAATTAGGGAAGCTGCAAAAGCGGTGATAATTACGTAGCTGAGGGTGAGGGCCTGGAGTTCGACTCCAAGAATCGCAGGGGCAGCTAGCGCCGCGATAACCATGGAAAACTCTCCTCGCGCAACCAAGAATCCACCGACTCGAAGCCAAGAATTCGGGTCATGCATATCCCTTGCAACCCACCAACCCACAAAGAGTTTTCCGCCAATACCCACGGCTGCTAGCAGTATTGCAGCCGGCAAAACTGCCGGCACATCGGCAGGGTTTGTTGTGATACCAAAGAACAAGAAGAAGATCGCGGCAAAGATGTCCCTGATCGGGCTCAATCTGGCACGCGCAGTTTCGGCAACTTCACCTGTCAGCAGCAGTCCAATTAGGAAGGCGGCAACCACACCGGAGAATCCAACCAAATCAGCCAACCCTGCAGCCAGCAGCGCGGCACCAAAAACCGTGAGGAGTAAACCACCTGGTTCATTTGGATCAAGAATCTTGGTTAACTTGCTGGAACCCTTGTAGCTAATCAGCAGAACCAGCCCAGTGACAGCCAGTGCAACACCAACCGAAATGATTCCGGACCAAGCCGAAACGCCCAGCACCAAAGAGGTAATGAGGGGAAGGTATGGAGCGAGCGCCAGGTCCTCAAAAACTAAAATTCCAATCGCTCGCTTAGACACCTCAGATTTCCTAAAACCCAGTTCTTTAATCAACTGGGCGGCAATACCTGAGGAGGATACGTAGGTAATTCCAGCAAGCGCGAACGCTCCAACCCAACCCCAACCAAAGAACAATCCCAATACAAAGCCGGGAGTTGCGCTGACGAGGAAGTCAACCAAGCCTGCGGAACGACGCTCGGAAAATGCCTTGGCCAGGTCATAGGCGCTGTACTCCAGCCCTAGCAACAAAAGGAGCATGATTGCACCAATTTGGGCACCGGTATTTAAAAAGTCCTCGGAGAGATTCAATGGCACTAGGCCGCCTTCACCAACTGCCAAACCTATTAATAGGTACAGCGGCACCACAGAGAACTTCAATCGGTTCGCCAAAAAAGCAACAATTCCCAAGACCAAAAGTGCAGCCCCAATTTCGGCCAACGCCGCGGAACCCTCAGGGGTTGTACTGGCAGCCAAAATAAGGGAACGCATGGCTAAATTATCCCTTCATTTGAGCGACTTTAGGTTGGTTAGGCTAGTTCGAAACAAAGAGTTAATGGAGAGTATTTTGCCCGGAGAAAATCTCACACGCATTGAAGCTCAGGAGCGTGCTAGCAAGCTAAAGGTCGACAGCTACCTGGTTCACCTTGTGATTGACTCCGATCCGGAGACTTTTGGCTCGGATACCACGGTTAGGTTCCAATGCTCGGAACCTGGAAGTTCGACATTCATAGACGCAATGACAGACTCCGTCTCTGCTATTGAACTAAACGGGGAATCTCTTGACCCCAGCAAATACTCGGATGGAATACGGATCGAACTTCCAAATCTGCAAGAAAAAAACGTACTGAGAGTCAAGGCCAGAGGAAAGTACTCCAACTCTGGCGAGGGCCTGCACCGCTTCGTGGACCCGGTGGACAATGAGGTTTATCTCTACACCCAGTTTGAAGTTCCAGACTCGAGAAGAATGTTCCCGGTCTTCGAGCAGCCTGATTTGAAGGCAACATTTGAATTCATTGTCGATGCACCAAAGAACTGGCAGGTGATCTCCAACTCCCCCACGCCGGAATCCCAGTCGCTAGACGATACTCACTCTCGTTGGCACTTTGAAAAGACTCCAAGAATTTCCAGTTACATCACAGCTCTAATAGCCGGTCCTTACACTCGGTGGCGCGATGAACTCACCAGCTCGGATGGCAGAACTATTCCGCTCGGCGTTTTTTGCCGATCTTCTCTGGCCGAATTTATGGACCCGGAATACATCTTTGAAAAAACCAAGGCCGGGTTTGAATATTTTGAAAAGGCTTTTGATTACCCATATCCATTCACCAAGTACGACCAGCTATGGGTTCCGGACTTTAATGCAGGGGCCATGGAAAACGCCGGAGCGGTTACGTTCACAGAAAACTATGTGTTCCGCTCTGCCGTTTCAGACGCAACAAAGGAACGACGCGTCGTAACAGTGCTGCACGAGTTGGCCCACATGTGGTTTGGAGACCTCGTGACAATGCGTTGGTGGAACGATCTGTGGCTGAATGAATCCTTCGCCGAATACGCCTCCACGTTGGCGACCGCCGAAGCTTCAGAGTGGGACCAGGCTTGGACAACCTTTGCCTCGCTAGAGAAAAACTGGGCATACCGACAGGACCAGTTGCCATCCACTCACCCAATCGTCGCCGAGATCAATGACCTCGAAGATGTTCAGGTGAATTTCGATGGAATCACCTACGCAAAGGGAGCGTCAGTTCTGAAGCAGCTGGTTGCCTGGGTCGGAAGAGAGCCTTTCCTTAGAGGTGTTTCGGCCTATTTCAAAAAGCACGCTTGGCAAAACACCGAATTGAATGATCTGTTGGTTGAGCTAGAACGAGAATCAGGACGAGAACTTAAGATTTGGTCAAAGCTTTGGCTCGAGACCGCCGGTGTGAACACTCTGAAACCACAGATCGAGACTGACGGGGCTGGCGTGATAACGAGCTTCAAAGTCACTCAGACCGCTATTGAAGAACAACCCACCATTCGACCACACCGAATGGGCATTGGTTTTTTCAATCTCAATCAGGGCAAGCTTGAGCGTGAAAGTTACCTGGAGCTTGACGTAGACGGTCCTGAGACCATCGTCACTGAGCTGGTTGGCAAGCAAAGACCTGATTTTGTGCTGCTAAACGACAACGATCTCGCGTACGCGAAGATTCGACTAGATGAGCCTTCGAGACAAGTTGCCCTCAAAAACCTCTCGGGTATCAGTGACTCGCTCGCTAGAACCTTGGTTTGGACTGCGGCCTGGGATGCAACCAGAGATGCAGAAGCGCCTGCCACTGACTTTGTGAACTTGGTTTTGGATCACATCGCGACTGAGACAGAGTCAACCACCATCTTTACGCTCCTAAACCAACTGGTCACCACCGCAAACCTTTATGTGAAACCAGAGAAACGTCTTGCAACCTTGGATAAAGTGGCAACCGGACTTATAAGGCTGGCCGAGTCTGCAGCTCCAGGAAGCGACAGTCAATTCCAGTTCACAAAGTTTGTTCCACAGTTTGTTACCAATGATTCTCATGCGAATTGGTTGGAAGGTTTGCTCGCAGGAACAAAGTCAATCGCTGGTCTGAAAATTGACACTGATTTGCGCTGGGAGCTTTTGATAGGTCTAGTCACTCTGGGTAAGGCTGACACCGCCGAGATTGACAAGGAGCTGGAACGAGACAACACAGCCAACGGACAGAAGTTTGCCGCGGCGGCGAGAGCTGTATTGCCAAACAAGGAATCCAAAGCCATCGCTTGGCGCACTTTGGTTGAAACTGAGGAATACTCAAACACTCTTGTGAATTCGGCATCGCTTGCCTTTGGAAGGGTGCTAGATCTTGGACTACTAACCGAGTACCAAGACAAGTACCTCGCCAGCGCACTAAAAATCTGGGAGTCGCGCAGCTACCACATCGCTGCATACTTGCTGAATAATCTCTATCCGGTCAGGCTGGGTAACCAGTCGCTTGCGGACGCGACCAAG
>JBEEIU010000087.1:0-3641 GCA_041169705.1 Actinomycetota bacterium | reverse complement strand
CCGGACTCACCGCAATGGGTGCTACGTCAGAGCAAACGGCAACCGCACTTTTTGTCTTGCTCGTCGGTTACGGAGTACTTTCTATTGGGCTGAGCTATTGGCTCAAGATGCCGGTGTCGGTAGTTTGGTCAACTCCAGGTGCGGCTTTCCTTGCAAGCTCGGCCGCTCTTGACTTGGAATTCAATATTGCGGCTGGAGCCTTTTTAGTTTCCAGTCTGCTGATTGTTTTGACCGGTGTTTGGCCGTTTTTGGGAAACCTCGTTCGGAAAATTCCTCCAGCGATTTCAGCAGCCATGCTGGCGGGAGTGATTTTTCCTTTTGTGCTTTCCATTGTTCACAGCGCAGTTGACTATCCAGCCTTGATAATCCCTATAGTAATTCTTTGGTTGCTCCTAAATAGATTCCTAACGGTTTGGGCATCACCAATTGCAATCGGGCTTGGCTTTTTCCTGATTGGAACATCGAGCGCGGTTTCCGAGATTTCGCAGATAAATTTCTGGCCGGAACTCTCAATTGTCAGTCCGGTGTTTGACCTCGCGGCAATTGTTGCAATTGGAATCCCGTTGTATCTGGTGACAATGGCCAGCCAGAATCTTCCTGGATTGGCAATCATGAGCTCCCTTGGGTACAACCTTCCGACAGGAAAAGTCTTCGCATCGACTGGTACCGCTAGCGCAATAACAGCGTTCTTTGGTGGATTTGGACTAAACCTGGCAGCAATTACCGCTGCGCTAAATGCCGATGAAGGGGCAAGCAAGGATCCGTCGAGGAGGTGGATTGCATCTTCCTTCGGAGGAGTGGTTTATATCCTCTTCGCCTTCTTTGCCGCGCCGTTCGCAGCTTTTGTATTGGCTGTACCGCGCGAACTTCTGCTGTCGCTCGCTGGGATTGCGCTAATAAACACATTTGCCGGTTCGCTTAGAACTGCCATGGAAGGTCAAGCCACAAGACTGGCGGCGGTAATCACTTTCCTTATCGGTGCTGCTGGTGTCACAATTTTCGGAATCGGGGGAGCATTCTGGGCTCTGGTTGCAGGAGTCCTAGTTTGGCTCTTAGGCCCAAGAAGTTAGAGCAGTCCTCGGCGTTCTAGGAGCGGCCTAATGTCGGCGTCTCGCCCTCTAAATTTTCTATAGAGCTCTAGTGAATCCTCGGAACCACCCTTCGAGAGAAGCATGTCACTGAATCTCTGACCGTTTTCTCTGGTGAATCCACCATTTTCCTTGAACCAGTTCACCGTGTCAGCATCCAATACTTCGGACCAGATGTAACCGTAGTATCCGGCTGAGTAGCCACCCATGAATATGTGAGCGAAGTAGTTAGTGCGGTAACGAGTCGGAACTGGTTCAAACCACAACCCATATTCCGCGATCGCATCTCGTTCAAACTGAACCAGATCCTCAGGAGTTTTATTTGCTTCATGCAAGGCGAGGTCAAGAATTGCAGCTTGAAGATAGTGGGTAGTTTCAAACCCCTCATTAAACGAGGAGGCGGCGTTTAGTTTGTCAATCCAACTGAGGTCCAATGGCTCGCCGGTTTCGTGGTGCACGGCGTAGTTTCTTAGAACTTCAGGCCATAACATCCACATCTCATTTACCTGGGAAGGGAACTCAACGAAATCTCGCTCTACATTTGTCCCTGAGAATCTTGGATAGTAGACATCGGACAAAAGCCCGTGCAGGGTGTGGCCAAACTCGTGGAAGAGCGTGTTCACCTCATCGAATGTCATCAGACAAGGATCGTTCCCGGCCGGCTTCGGAATATTCATATTGTTCACAACTACTGGTCGCTTCCCGAGCAAGTGAGATTGATCAACCAGGTTGTTCATCCAAGCCCCACCGGCTTTTGAGGGCCTCGCATATGGGTCGAACAAATAGAGTCCCCAGGGCTCTGAGTCTCTGAAGACCTCATAAACCTGAACATCGGGATGGTAGCCAACTAGATCTTTTCGGACTTTGAAAGTGAGACCATAAAGCTTTTCGGCTGCATAAAACACGCCATCTACGAGCACTTTGTTGAGCTCGAAAAAAGGCTTTAGCTCACAGGTGTCGATGGAATACTTTTGTGAGCGTTCACGCTCTGTGTAGCGATCCCAATCCCAGCTCATTAGTTGCTCATCCGGGTATTCAAGCTGCATTTGGTGTTGCAAGGCTTCCGCTTCTGCCCTGGCATTTCTAATAGCTGCTGGGGCAATCTTCTTGAGCACTTCGTGAACCCGCTCTGGAGAACCTGCCGTCTGCTGTGCCGTTACATATTCAGCAAAGCTCCGGTAACCAAAAAGCAGTGCTTTTTCGCGCCTCAGGTCCAAAAGCTCTCGGACTAGTTCAGAGGTGTCGTTTACATTGCCCCGAGAGGATCTGCTTAGCGTTCGCTGCATAAGCTCTCTGCGCAGTTCTCGGTTTTCAAGCTTGGCAAGAAGTGGGTGGCCTGAATAGTTCAAAAGGGGAAGCGCGAAGCCCGTTTGTCCTCTTTCTTCTGCGGCGGCTTTGGCGGCTTGTATCTCCACCTCGGACAAACCCTTTAGTAGGCCTACATCGCTAACAAAAACAGCCAGGTCATTGGTGTCGGCAAGCACTCGCTTATCGAACTCTGCCTCAAGCGAGCTGGCTCGCTCATTTATTTGGGCAACCCTATTTCGCGCACCTGCATCAAGTGCAGCACCTGCGAAGCGGAAGTCCAGAAGGTAACGACGCAGTAACCAACTCGACTCCTGGTTCAGCTCAAGCCTTCCCTGCTTTTCTTCTGCCTCGAGCTTTGTTAGTCGCTGGTATAGAGCTGGGTTTAGACGAATGGCATCATTGTGAGCTGCAAGACGTGGAGCTATCTCTGCCTCTATTGCCTGAAGCTTCTCTGAAGTGTCTGCCGAAGTTTTGTTGTAGAAGACCATCAGCATGGAATTGAGAATTTGACCAGATCTTTCAAGAGCCACAAGGGTGTTATCAAACGTGACTTCTGTTTGAGCAACAATGCCATCAACTTCCCGAAGTTGTTCACTGCATCCAAACTCAAACGCTGGTAGATAGTGATCATCAGATAAGCGCGCGAAATCTGGCAATTCGTATTCGAGTGCACTTTTGTTGAGGAGCGGGTTAGTCATGCCGCTAGCCTAACTATTCAGCGGGGGCTAGTACGACGTCACTGAGAGTGACAGCGTCGGCTTGAGCGAAAGTAATGCCGTGAATCCGCCCTACTGCCTTCAAGTCCTCTTCAATCGCTTTCATCAAATCCGCATTTGGACCAGAAATAGTGCAGCTGAGAATCTCTGCCCTCATCGATAGCTTGGCGTCCGATTTAGATTTACGAATTTGAATGAGCAGTTCACTTGCCAAATCAAGCAGCTCACCGCTCGCGATTTCATCCAGCTCTTCACGTTTTGGCCAACTGGAATTGTGAACTGATCCGGTCTGCCACCAAGACCAGACTTCCTCGGCTGCATAAGGAATAAACGGAGCAAAGAGACGAACCAAGGAGGCTAATGCTAAGCGAAGTGCAAAGACAGCAGATGCTCTCTGTTCAGGAGAGTAGTTACCTTGCTGACCGTAAGCCCTCTCTTTGACCAATTCCATGTAGTCATCGGTAAAGGTCCAGAAGAATCTTTCAGACAACTCAAGTGCACGTGTGTGGTCATAGTTTTCAAAGGCGTT
>JBEEIU010000086.1:0-6949 GCA_041169705.1 Actinomycetota bacterium | reverse complement strand
GACTATGTCAAAAGCACGCTTGAGCGTTGATGTGCCAAGGGATGCATAGCCATCTTTTACCCAAGTGACCGCGGAGACACCAGGGCCTCCAGGATTCACAAGCAAAATCTCATCGGTGTTTTCTGAGTCCCTTTTGATCAGTGCGAGCTGAATAAATTTCTCATTCACATCACTCCAGTTCAGAGGAGCCATCGCGTATGAGCACTCAAAATCCTGGTAGCACTTTTGCCACACCAATTCCTGGTCGTAATACTCAGCGACAGTGGTGGGAGTAGTCGGCGGAGTTATAAAGCTTGGTTTGGTTTCTGAGCTTGACTCGATAGGAACACATCCGGCAAGTAGCAGCACTGCTGCCAAGGCGGCTACCCTAAGCCGCATTTTTATTCCAAATCAATTTAGTGCAGAGCGCTTCTAGAACTAGCAAGTCTCGAACATTCGAGGCAAGACGCTTCCTAGAGGTGACAATCATTTCCAACGCTGCAATCGACTGCTCGATGCTGGTCTGATTTGCTCGCTGAACCAAATCAGCTTGCACCGATTCATTGATCAGAGACACTCCCGTTCCAAGCTGCAGTGACATAACGTCTCGCAGAACAGATTCCAGGTCTGTAAGAATTCGATCTATGCCATCTCGAAGCGTTCTAGTGCCGCGACGTTTTTGATTTTCCTCGAGTTCTTTGAACTGAGCCCTGACTGCAGCCGGCACTTTCTCGCCTTCTTGAATGCCCAAGGCAAGCTTCAGGTTCTCGGTCTCGAGCGCGTCACGCTCTTGGGCAATCGCTTCGGCATCTTTTTTGGCAAGTGCCAGGAACTGTTCCGCGATGGACATCGCCTGGGACAGGTTGCCAATTGAAAGCGCAAGGCGAATCGTTTCTGACCTTCTGGATCTGGCCTCGTGAGAAGTAGCTAACCTTCTAGCCATTCCGATGTGGCACTGCGCTTGCTGGGCGCATGACAGGGCCAAGGTTGGGTCTATTCCGTCTCGTGTTACAAGTAGCTCGGCAACTTCCTCAACCGATGGGAGTCTCAGGTTCAGGTTTCTTACTCTGGAGCGAATTGTGGGGAGCAGGTCAGCGACGCTGGGTGCGCAAAGCATCCATATGGTGTTTGCTGGTGGCTCCTCTAATGCCTTTAGTAAGACGTTCGAGGTTCGCTCCGCCATGCGGTCTGCGTCTTCGATGATGATCACGCGATACTTTCCCATCGAAGTTCCCATGGCAGACTTCGCAACCAGATCGCGAACCTCATCGATTGTGATGAGAACTCGATCGGTAGCGAGAATCGAAACATCGGGATGGGCACCGGCCAAAGCTAACCTGCACTGCTGACATTTTCCGCAGCCGTCTTGTTCGCATTGCAGAGCCGCTGCAAATGCCTTGGCAAGATTCGATCTTCCAGAACCTGCCGGTCCGGTGAAAAGCCAAGCGTGATTCAGAGATTGTTTTTTTCTAGTTAATTCAAGTTGCAGTTGCTCGATTGCCTCCGGCTGACCAAGCAGTTCATCCCAGATTGGATGACTCAATGCTGCTCCATTAGTGCTGCTACCCGCTCGCGAATTTTCGCCTGAATCTCATCAACACTCAACTCGGCACTGATTAGCAAGAACCTTGATTCTTTTTGTGCCATCTTTAGGTACTCATCTCGAGCACGTTCGAAAAACTCCACTTTTTCGCGCTCTAGGCGATCTGGTTCGGTTCCGGTCTTCGCTCTGCGAGCGATTGCCTTGTCGGCAGCTAGGTCCAGCAGAACAGTGAGGTCAGGAATCAAATTGTCTACCGCCCAAAGCGAAATGTTTCTAACATCCTCGACGCTTAGTTCCCTGGCTGCGCCTTGATAGGCAACAGAGGAATCGAAATAGCGATCGCTGATTACCACTTCGCCTCTGGCGAGCGCCGGACGAATTTTGGTTGCTACGTGATGGGCGCGATCGGCTGCGTATAACAGCGCTTCCGATCTTGGAGCAACATCACCTTTGCGATGCAGTAAAAGGTGCCTGATTTCTTGCCCGAGTTCGGTGCCGCCAGGTTCTAGTGTTCTGACGACGGTCTTGCCCTTGGATTTTAGAAACTCTTCCAAAAGGTCAGCCTGGGTTGACTTACCAACCCCGTCAATCCCTTCGAATGTGATAAACACCTAGCTCTTCTTTCGCTTTGCAGGTGCTCGCTTGATCTTTGATGTCTTTGGCGCAACACCTGGCTCTACCCCAAGCTTCTCGCGCCTGATTGCAAGAAGTTCGAAGGCGCGGTCAGGGGCTAGTTCTTCGAGCGGCTCATCCTTAGGAATAGTGGCATTAATTACGCCATCGGTGACGTAGTCACCGAACTGGCCGGTCTTGGCAACCACCTTTAGTCCACTCGCTGGGTCGTCGCCAAATTCCTTTAGCGGTGTAGCGGCAGTTCTGCGACCACCGTACTTGGGTTGCTTGTAAATCTCGAGGGCTTCATCCAAGGTCAAGGAAAATATCTGCTCTTCGCTTGAAAGGGTTCTGGAGTCGGTGCCCTTCTTTAGGTAGGGGCCGAACTTGCCGTTTTGAGCGGTTATTACATTTCCGGATTCCGGATCAATTCCAATTTCCTTGGGTAGCGATAGCAGGGCCACAGCATCCTCGAAGGTAACTGTCGCTGGGTTCATTGATTTGAATAGTGATGCGGTCTTGGGCTTTGGGTTGCCCTCATCTACCAGAGACACATATGCACCGTAGCGACCGTCTTTCACGACAATTTCTAGACCTGTCGCGGGGTCAGTTCCCAAGATTCTGTTTTCAACCGGTGGAGTGTTGATCAGCTCTACTGCCTTTTCGTGAGTCAACTCATCCGGGGTCATTCCCTCGGGAATGTTCACAATTCTCCGGCCATTCTCGTCTGCACCATCAACGTTTGGTTCGCCATTTACCTCTAGGTAAGGTCCATACTTTCCAGTGCGAAGCGAAATGCCATCGCCAATCTCGAATGTGTTAATCGACCGAGGGTCACTTTCCCCGAGTGACTCAACGGTTCCCTTGAGTCCAAGCGCGCCTTGGTTTCCGAAATAGAAATCTTTCAACCAGGTAGAGCGATCGAGTTCGCCGACCGCGATTAGGTCAAGGTCTGACTCCATGTGTGCCGTGAAGTCGTAATCGACTAACTTGCCAAAGTTGTCCTCTAGGAATCTAGTGACAGTAAATGCAATCCACTCTGGCACCAGGGCACTGCCTTGCTTGCGAACATAACCCTTGGAGATAATCGTGGAAATAATCGCCGCATAGGTAGAAGGTCTTCCAATGCCTTGCTCTTCCAATGCCTTTACCAAGGTCGCTTCTGTGAAGCGTGCCGGGGGTTGGGTCTCGTGTGACTTTGCCAGAGCGCTTTGAACCTCAACGGTCTCACGCTCAGACAAAGCTGGAAGCTTTGCCTCTTGCTCTTCGCCTTCTTCGTCCTTGCCCTCGTCGTAGGCTGCGAGAAAGCCCTTGAACAAGACCACAGTTCCGCTGGCCGAAAGCTCAACACTCTCCCCCTCCGGGCCTGAGGCAGAGAACTTAACGGTTGTGGTTGAAAGCTTGGCGTCCGCCATTTGAGAGGCGACAGTGCGCTTCCAAATCAGGTCGTAAAGACCCCAGCTTTTTCCAAGCAGAATTCTTTCGAGCTCTTTGGGGTGGCGGAAGGTCTCTCCGGATGGTCTGATTGCCTCGTGAGCTTCCTGCGCGTTTTTAGATTTTGATCCGTAGATTCTTGGAGCGCCAACCGAATCATTGCCAAAGAGTTCTTTCGCAGCGCGCATCGATGCGTCGATGGCCTGCTGAGACAAGCTCGGAGAGTCGGTACGCATATAAGTGATGTAACCCTCTTGATAAAGCTGCTGAGCGGTATCCATGGTTTGCTTCGCGCTCATGCCAAGTTTGCGCGAAGCCTCCTGCTGCAAAGTGGAGGTGGTAAATGGTGCATATGGTTTTCTGCTTGAAGGCTTTGACTCGATTGACGTCACAGTCAAAGATTTACCGGTCAGGTGTGAAGCGAGGGCTTCGGCCTTTGCAAGCGTCATTACTTCGGCGTCGGTTACAAGCTTTCCCTCGGAATTGAAATTCTTTCCAGTGGCAAGCTTCTTGCCGTTTAGCTCAGTCACCTTGGCTTCGAAATTCACGCCCTTGGACTCGATTGTTGCGGTCACCGATGTGTAGCCGGCAGCAACATGTGCCATGCGTTCGCGTTCGCGCTGCACAATCATTCGCATCGCGGGAGACTGAACTCGACCGGCACTTAGTCCGCGGTTTATCTTGCGCCACAAAATCGGAGAGATTTCGTAGCCCACCAGTCGGTCGACTACTCTTCTGGTCTCCTGGGCCTGCACCAAGTTCTCATCCAGCGCTCGAGTTTCGTTGGCCGCCTGCTGAATCGCTTCCTTGGTAATCTCGTTGAACACCATTCTGCGCACCGGAACCTTGGGTTTTAGAACTTCCAGGAGGTGCCAAGCAATTGCCTCGCCTTCGCGATCCTCATCTGTTGCCAGATAAAGCTCTTCGCAATTTTTGAGTGCGGCCTTTAGCTCGCTGACTGTCTTGGACTTGCCCGGGGAAACCACGTAGAAGGGTTCGAAGTCGTTCTCCACATCGATAGAGAACTTGGCAAGTGAGCCTTTTTCCTTCTTTTTCTCAGCCGGGATGTCCTTGGGTTCGGCCAGATCTCGGATATGGCCGACGGAGGCCATGACCTCAAAATCGTCCCCGAGGTACTTGGCAATCGTCTTAGCCTTGGCAGGCGACTCAACGACGACAAGCTTGCGTACTGACAAAACCACTCCAAATTTCTCTTAGGGTGCCCCGGCCTTGGCCCTGGATTCGAAGGTCCAAATTAGGTAATCCGACCTAACCTCGACAACTACACCGTCCCCGACAATACGACATCCTGTCAAGCGAGCGCCACCCCCGAGAACTAATTCGCTGGCTTTGGGACAGGGCAGCCCAGGCCTCAGGCCCCTGGAAACATCCGAGGCCATAAGGGCCGCAGAGTCCGCCAAATACCTGGCCTCCAGCTGGATTTGGGCCAGCCCCAGAGCCACCCCCAGGGCCGAAATCAAAGTCAAACCCAGGGTCAGCCAAATCAGCCCGAGAGCCAGAGCCGAGCCCTGATCTAGCGCCCAAGACTTGGGGAACAAGCCCTGGCCCTGGCAGCTGGTAGGGCGGGAGCTGTCACGGTTGCGCATACTTTTCCATCTAGCTCAAGAATTTCAATGTCGTATTCGGACTTTTCAAATTCGCTAGGAACCTGAAGGGAATCCGTCCTGGAGACCAGCCTCGCGATCTGATGAGCCTGGGAAGTTAGCTCCAGTTCCGTAAGGCCCAATTTGAAAAGCCCGAGGGCCAAACCCACCAGGGCCATTAGCCAAGGAACCAGAATCATGAACTCCGCTGTTGCCGAACCGGATTCGGAAGTAAAGCTAGATCGAGACATCGAGAGCTTTTGCCACCAAATCGAACAGCAGATTTCTAACCTGGTCGCTTCTGAGAACCATGACTAGCAGCCCTGCGAACGCTACTGCTGCCAAAGTTGCGATTGCGTATTCGGCGGTGATGGCGCCGCGATCATTTCTTAGTGTTTTCATTTTTTCTCCTAGGTTGTGATTTGGGAAATCAGAATTGGGACGACCGTTAAAAGTAGAAACGCTGGTAGCACTGTCAGCCCCAAGGGGATCAACAGCTTCACCGAGAGTGCTTTTGCATCTTGTATCGCCCTAGAGGTTTTGGCTTCGTGATTCTCTTGAGATGCACTTACCAAAATCTTCGAAATCGGAGCTCCGGTCACATAAGCGAAATCAATGTGAGGATCCAGTTCGAGATTTTGCTTAGGAAACTTTTTTTGCAAAAAAGACTTAGCTTCAGAAAGTGAAATGCCCGACTTCAGGGCCACCGCAAAAATCAAGAGCGGAAGATTCTCATCAGTGAAATTTTTCTCCAACTTGGAAATCATTTTTTCCGCAAGCTTGTCACCTAGAAAAAGCAAGAAAATTGCAACGCCAAAAGCAAAGACACCCAGCGGATTAGAAAATCCGGCAAATGGATTTAGTCCGAAGGTCTGACTTAGGGCAACTCCAAATACCGGTAGCCACAGCATCAAGCGCTTGGTAGCTTTTGGCAGTGCGAGCGATTGCTCTAACTCATGCTCGGATGCGGTTTGTGATCTCTCGTAACGGCCGAGCTCCTCTAGTGCCTGTGAGACTGGTGCCCCGAGTTCGATAGCACTTTGCCAAACCACATCAAAGTTCGGGCTCACGCCTCGCTCAGCAGACAGCATCGACACCTCGCTAGCTGGGACTCCTGCACTTAGCAGTGCAATTGCGCGCTGGGTAGTGCTCAATTGATTTCCTGTTGTAACTCAACTGCGCGAACTGCGAGCTCTCCGGAAGAGATTTCAAGTTTTCCAATTTGCGCAATTGTTCGCTTTGGGGACTTACTCAGTTGAATGACCCAGTCAATCGCGCCAACTGCCAAGCGTGCAGTTGTATCTGGCGATATCCCCGCCAAGAGTCCCAGCACTGTGAGTCGATTGGGAATTTCAGAGAATTTATCTGCGTGAATAGTTGCACCGGAACCGCGATGCCCGTTGTTCATGGCCTGCAACAACAAAACCAATTCACTGCCGCGTGCTTCACCAACCACGACTCGATCCGGTCGCATTCGGAGCGCATCAATCAACAAATCCTGGGTGGTGATTTCACCGAGACCTTCGATATTTGGTTTTCGCTCTACTAAGGACACTGAAGGAAGCGGCAGATGCAATTCCGCCAACTGCTCTAGTGCTATCGTGCGGTCTTTGGTTTCTTGCAACATTGCTGACAAAAGCGTGGTTTTGCCTGACCCAGTTGCACCGAAGATCAGAAGGTTTTCTTTGCGCTTGATAACCCCCTCGAGGAATTGAAGCTCATGATTGGTAAACATTTTGACTTCCAATAGATGCCTCAGCAGCACCTTAGTTTTTGG
>JBEEIU010000085.1:0-4205 GCA_041169705.1 Actinomycetota bacterium | reverse complement strand
GCGGAAGGGGTTATTGCGGCTGGGCCAGTAGAGATTGACCACGACAAGCACCAGGTCAGTGTTCGCGGCCAGAAAGTACCGATGCCCCTCAAGGAGTACGAGCTACTGGAGCTACTGATTGAAAACAAGAACCGGGTACTAACCAGAGCACAGATAATCGATGCCGTTTGGGGCTCAAACTACTTTGGCGACACAAAGACCCTGGATGTGCACATCAAGCGTTTGAGAACAAAGATTGAAGTTGACCCCGCCGAACCCAAGCACTTGCTCACGGTTCGCGGTGTGGGATATAAGTTCGAAGAGTAAATTCTCAGCGAACACCAATAGCCTTAACCTAGAGGCGGTCTATAAATGCTTTTTGCAAAGAAAAACACAGTTGCGCTCTCGCTCGGGGGCGGGGGTGCGCGTGGCTATGCCCACATCGGCGTTCTAAAGGAATTAGAAAAACGAAATCTTGAAGTTGTGGCGCTTGCTGGAACTTCTATGGGTGCCGTTATTGGTGCCTTATATGCGGCAGGCAAATTAGCAGAGTTTGAAAAGTGGGCGAGGAAGCTAACAAAGCTAGATGTCGTTGGCTTAATGGATTTCAGCATCGGAAAAGCCGGAGCTATCCGCGCAGAGAGAATCATGAACGTGGTAGATGAGATGCTCGAGGGCATCAACATAGAGGACCTGCCAATTCCTTTCACTGCAGTCGCTACAGATTTGCTGGAGAACAAAGAAGTTCACTTCACGTCAGGGCCCGCAACCCTAGCTCTCAGAGCATCTGTTGCCATTCCCGGAATGATCACTCCGGTGGTGATTGACAAGAAACTTTTGGCAGATGGCGGGATGGTAAACCCCGTGCCACTGGCTCCGCTTAAGAATGCGAGAGCGCGTCACGTAATCGCCGTAGATCTCGCGCAGGGAAGAAAAGCCAACCCTTTCGAAAAAGAATTAAGTGAGCATTTTTTGAAGAGAGCCGTCACAGTAACCATTGAAAGTTCAAAGACAAAAGTTGTTCAAATAGCCAAGAGTGATAAGGCGCGCAAGTTAGCTAAGCAACTCGGGGTTGACACCAGGATCCAAGAAATTGTGAAACCTGTAGAAGAGACCCCGCTGCAACGGATCATCAATGACGTGCCAAAGGTCATTAAGTCTGCGGATGTGCTCTCGCTGTCGGTTCAAACCATGCAGCAACAGCTGACCCAGGTGGAATTCAAAAACTACCGTCCAGATGTGGTTATTGGGATACCGATGGATGCTTGTGGAACACTGGAGTTTTACATGGCCAATCAGATGATTGAACTCGGGGAGCTGATGGCCGCCAAAGAGCTCAATCTGCGCGGTCTTTAGACTAGGACTGTAATTTCTAGGAGCCCTGATGACCGATCGTCCCCAAGTCCGCCCCAAGGCGGAGGGCTGGCAGCAGCAAAAAGATGCATCGGGAAAACCCCTCCTGCAATTCACCGAAGTAAAGAAGTCCAAGCCACCTGTGCACCTGGCGGACCTATCGGTAGCCGAGCGAGCAGAATGGGCAAAAGAACTGGGCCTACCAGGCTTTAGGGCAAAGCAGATTTCCACGCACTACTTCACTCATTACACCTCGGATCCCGAGCAGATGACCGATCTACCTCAAGCGGGAAGAGCAGAACTTGTTCAAAAGGCTCTTCCGAAACTCTTGACCGAAGTGAGAAGACTTACCACCGATAACGGGGACACCATTAAGTTTCTTTGGAAGCTTCACGACGGCGCACTCGTCGAGTCAGTCTTGATGAGATACCCAGGCAGAATCACACTTTGCGTTTCGTCCCAAGCGGGTTGCGGTATGAATTGTCCTTTCTGCGCTACCGGACAAGCCGGACTGACACGAAACATGTCGGCTGCAGAGATTGTCGATCAAATTGTTCAGGCCAATAAGGCAATTGCAAACGGTGAACTTGGCGGAAAACGAAAAGAGAATTCCGAGGGCCCTGAGCGAGTCTCAAACATTGTCTTCATGGGCATGGGAGAGCCTCTTGCCAACTACAACAAATTGATGACTGCAATTCGTACGATGCTCGAGCCTCAACCAGATGGACTAGGCATGTCCGCGAGGAACATCACTGTTTCAACGGTCGGCCTGGTTCCGGCAATCAAGAAGTTGAGCGAAGAAAAACTTCCGGTTACTTTCGCGCTTTCACTGCACGCACCAGACGATGAACTTAGAGACGAACTTATTCCAGTCAACTCTCGCTGGAAGGTAGATGAGGCTCTCGATGCAGCTAGGTCTTACTTCGATGCGACAGGTAGACGAGTTTCTATTGAGTACGCGCTAATAAAAGATATGAATGATCACCCCTGGCGCGCAGAGCTTCTTGCAAAAAAACTAAACGAACGCGGTAAGGGTTGGGTTCACGTAAACCCAATTCCTCTAAACCCAACACCCGGTTCAATCTGGACCGCTTCAACCAAACAGGCAACGAACGAATTCATTTATCGCCTGGAAGCAGCGGGGATCCCCACAACTCTCAGAGATACGCGCGGTAAAGAAATCGATGGCGCTTGCGGTCAGCTAGCTGCCGCAACCGACTAAATATCGAAGCGTTCTCCGGCGGCTGGGACAAGCGCATTAAGCTTCAGCTCGGCGCGAATTCGGTCTGCAAGGACCTCCGCTGAACCTGACTCACCGTGCACAACGAAAACCTGATTTGGCTTGGGATCCGCATGGCGGAGCCAGTCCAGCAGCTCCTCTGAATCGGCATGAACCGAGAACTCGTCTATCTGTTCAATCCTTGACTTCACCTTGATCAAAGCACCGTGAATCTTTATGAATTCAGCGCCGTCCAACATTGATCGTCCTCTGGTTCCAAGTGCTTGGTAGCCAACTAGGACAACTGTGTGCTTAGGGTTAGGGAGCATTTGTTTCAGGTGGTGCAGCACCCTACCTCCGGTGGCCATTCCGGAAGCGGAAATGATGATGCAGGGAACTTGTGGGTTATTGATAGTCATGGAATCTTCCACGGTAGGAAGTTCCACAAGAGTCCCGGCATCGAATGGGTCTGAGTCTTTCCACTTGGAGACGATGTCGTCTCTAATCTCACTGGAGTTTTCATCAATTGCTTGTCGATAGAAGTGCAGAGCCTTTAGAGCCATTGGTGAATCAGCGTAAACAGGAACCTTTGGGATTACTCCAATTTCCATTAGTTCTCGCAGACGAATGAGAATAACTTCGGTGCGGTCGACGGCGAACGCGGGAATCAATACAGAACCGCCACCGGAGAGTGTTTGATTAATTACCTCTTCAAACTTGGAAGATGGTTTGAGGTGTTCGCGATCTCCGTAGGTTGATTCGATAACAATTGCATCCAAGCCAGCAACTTTTACAAATTCCGGACTCTCTAGTACCGGGTGTTCGTTTCTCCCCAGATCACCACTAAAAACTAATTTCTTGTCGTTTGCAGTCAATGCAACTACAGCTCCACCGAGAATGTGTCCGGAAGGGGAGAAGGTGAAACTAAATTCAGAATTTATTTTTTGTTCTTGGTGAAACTCCACAATTTCAAATTTCTCCAACGCATTCCAAACGTCGGAGACTTCGTAGAGTGCCTTTGGCGGGTTGTGCTTAGAAAA
Organism: Actinomycetota bacterium; assembly: GCA_041169705.1. Lineage (GTDB taxonomy): Bacteria > Actinomycetota > Actinomycetes > Actinomycetales > Microbacteriaceae > Aquiluna. The sequence goes on along the minus strand of JBEEIU010000085.1, from coordinate 614 downwards.
ACCTTTTTTGGCAGCGTACTTTGCATCTTCGGTTTGGATTTGTGCCGAGTCCAGCAGGATGACCTTTGCCAGTTCTGCAGTGAATGGGGTTAGGTAGATCTTCCCCTTGAAGCCATCTTTGACAAGTCGAGGTAAGTAGCCGCAGTGGTCTAAATGAGCGTGAGTGAGAATTACCGCACCAATGTCCCTGGGTTCGACTTCGAGTTTTTCCCAGTTCTTTAGACGAAGCTCTTTTAGACCCTGGAACATCCCACAGTCGATCAGAACCTTGGAATCGCTCCCGTGAACTACGAATTTGGACCCAGTAACTGTTCCAGCCGCCCCCAAGAATTGGATGCTTGGCGCCCCCGATGATTGCTGCACCCCTAAAGCCTAGGCGGTAACGAAAACCGCCTCGTAACCGCGCAGCACAAACGTGGGTCTTCTGATGGGCTCTTGCGCTATTTGTAGGTTGGGGAACCTTTCAAACAGGGCCGGCAGGGATGTTGTCATTTCCATTCGGGCAAGGGGAGCCCCAATACAGAAGTGAATTCCAGCACCAAACCCGATATGCGGATTGGGGTCACGTGTGAGATCCATGTCTTGAGGTTTTTCGAAAACCTCTTCGTCTCGAT
>JBEEIU010000084.1:0-3436 GCA_041169705.1 Actinomycetota bacterium | reverse complement strand
CTCCGAGACCAAATTGTCCAGGACTTCCAGCTCGTCGATCATGGCATCAAAGTTTTCAATGCGCAGGCTGCCTAGCCCGTCGGCGTTTGCACCTTTGCGTGCAGTTCCCACAAGGTCTACTTTTGAACCTTCAAACGCCTGAAGTACGCCCCTGCCGAGCATGCCGGTAACGCCGAGAATTACTGCTTTGGCCATTTTTTGTCCCTCTTTTTGCTTAGCTGATACATGGACTCTTCAAGCTTTTCTACAGTCACGGCGACCGAAAAAAGAGACTCCAAAACTTCTCTTTGAAGTCTAATTTGCACTCCGAGTATTTCTTTGGATTGACGACTTACATCCAACGCTTTATTGAGTACTTCATCGGTTCCGTGGGCCCATACGATACCTGATTCATCTCCAAAGGCAGCGTAAAGTCCATCCAGCTTGGTCGACACCGTAGGGAGCCCTACTGCCATGTATTGCAGGACTTTATGGGGGAAGGCAGCGCCAGCCACCGTGGACACCTTGAGGGGATTAATCGCCACGCTCCCAAGTGTCATGTACCTTGGCAGTTCGTAAAAATCCACAAATCCGGTAAAAATAACGTGGTTTTCAATTCTCAACTCGGAGACAAGAGTTCGGAGTTCTTGCTCTTGCTCGCCACCTCCCACCAGCAGGAGTTTAATTGACGGATCATTTGCAATAAATTTCGGAAGCTGCTTTATCACCTCATCCAGGCCGGAAAAATAAAAGAAGCTGCCCATGTACATGATCACCCGATCAGAGAGACTGATCCCAAGGTTCTGGGCTAGCTGATTGTCGTAGGGGACTTCTTTAAAAATCCGTTGGTCCAGCGGAGGGTAGTGAAGCTGAATCTTGGAGCTAATTTCTCCTCGCATAAGTTCGGTGACATATGACGTCATGGCCGGGTTGTTAGTTGAAACCAGCGTTGCCAGGGCAAAGCAAATCCGCTCGAAGACTCCAATCAGAGGGTTCCAAAATGATTCACGAATCTGGCTCGCGACATCGAGGGCTCTTTGAATGACTGGCACTGAATAGCGTTTGCCAAGTAGGTTCACCTGCAATCCGTAGGTGGGAACCGCGTAGTTCAAAACCACATCGAAGCCGCCGCTTTTGATCAGCTTCCTCAGAGGAACTATAGAAGAGAAAATGGCCCAAATTCTATCTAAAGCTGGAAAACCGAACCTATGGGGCGTTACAAGACGAATTCGGGCATCTGGGTGGATTCGACCTTGGATGTAACGGTCTCTAGGCTTTGCAATACTTTGCCGCGTAGCGCCTTCATCAAATTCGAAAAAAGTCACTTCGTGACCGCGAAGGGCCAGAAGCTCTGGAAACTCGTGAATCTCGTAGACCACTTTTTTTTCATAGCTAACCTCATGAACCACGAGGATCTTCATCATCGAACCCTTGACTCCATGTCTTCAACCACGTATTCCGCAAAACTAAAGCAGGAAGTCCAACCTGGAGAAACGGCATTGAGCACCTGAGTGGATCGAGCATCGCCCTCAATCACAAAATCCATCTCAAGCTTGCCCTGCGATTTGTCAAACAACTGCGCTCTGATTCCTGGCTTGCCAGCAACGGTGAACCTAGAAACGTCGATTTTTGAACTGAGTTTTGTTGCCTGCTTCAGCAAGTGCTGCCGAGATAGTTTGGGTAATTCTGTTTTCATAAGCGACCAGACATCGTGATGCTCTGACATGATGAACTTCGGGTAATTGGAAAGAATGCCGAAAAATTCTGAGACGTTGAAACCCTCGAAAAGACCGTACTGCTCTCTGGACAGAATTGGGATTGCAGTTGGGCCAACTTTTACATCGCCCGCAGCCGTCCTGGTGAAGTGAACACCCAGGAATGGGTTCCTTGGATCTGGCGTTGGATAAATGTGCCTTGTGAGAGTTCCTTTGAGGCTTGGTGCGTAGAAATACAGCCCGATAAACGGAATCATAGAGTACTTGCGACCGAAGTCCAGCTCTTTGGCCATCACGTCGGAATAGAGCCCCGAAGCATTGATTAGATGGCCGTATTCGAACAACTCGCCAGTTGCTGTTCGGACCTGCTTCTCGCTAATCCTGACCACTTTTGAATTGAAAAGAACCTCGACTCCGGAAGCTCTCAGCTCCGATTCAAGCTGGAGCGCTACAGCTTTTGGGTCTGCAACGGCTGTGTTTGGGGACCACAGAGCTATCTCATGAGTCTCAGCTAGGGGCTCCAGCTCGGCTAGCCTCTCAGGGTTGATTAGCTCAACATCGACACCATTAGCAACACCCCTGCGGTGCAACTCCTTTACTAGTGGGACTTCTTCAGATCTTTGAGCCACAACCACCTTGCCGTTTTCGGCAAGTGGAAGACCGTGGGACTTGCAGAACTCTTTCATGCGCTCATTGCCCACTCGAGTCAGCTTTGCCTTTAGGGATTCTGGTGAGTAATAGAAGCCAGCGTGGATCACACCCGAGTTGCGGCCAGAAGCGTGAAGTGCCACACCCGACTCTTTTTCAAGAATCAGGATGCTCGCCGCAGGATTTCTAGATCTCAATTCGCGAGCAATCGACAATCCAACGACACCGCCGCCGATTATGAGGTAATCAGCTGTTCGGGGAAACATTGAACTAGCCTGCGATCCTGTGAAGGGTGTAACCCTCACCTGGGATCGACTCGAGGACTGGCCCGGTGTAAGTAATGTCACCTGTGACTAGGACGAACTGAGACCCTTCAGGGACCAAAGTTGCGTCCAGCGCTGAGCCTGCACCAAACAAGTCGTACTTGATTTTTGCCGAGTCTGCCCAGATTGCTACGTTCGTAGCTTCAAATCTCGATGTGGCTGCAATCCAAGTCGAGTCGATTTGCTCCTGGGTCAAGTTGGCCCGCAAATACTGACCAGCCTTGTCTTGCGCATTTAGCTCGCCACGGAAACCTTGGTATTGATCCTGGATTTGGTATCCGGTTCCAACCATGGTTACCGGCAGCAGCCCGATTAGGACTAGCGGGGTGTACTGAGGGAAGAAAGCAAAGACAATCAATGATGCAAAACCAAATAGTGCCGCGGCGTTGAATACGTCTTGATTCACAACCAAGCCAGCGAGGTTTGGAGCGTCCGCAATCTGAATAGTCAAGGTGCCAAAGAATCCTGAGAAGGCGGGAGTGATCAGAATCAACATCACAACTGCGAGAGGAGCTCTCACCCAAATTTTGGTCTCCGCCATGAACTTGGACGTAAGAGCTGCAAGTCCTGCCAAAGGAACAATCACAAACAAGAAGTCGTAGTAACGCTCCAGCACACGCGTAGTGTGGTCATCGCCACCACCGGTAATCCAACCAGTGAAGATAACCACTTCAATCACCAGGCTGAAAAGCCAAATGAAGGCAAGTAGCGAAAGCGCGGTGACTTTCGTCAGCTCTCTGGTTCGAGCGAGCTCGACGATGCCCACAGTCA
>JBEEIU010000083.1:0-3896 GCA_041169705.1 Actinomycetota bacterium | reverse complement strand
GAGAGACCAGAAATGTAAGGAAAAGGGTGAGCTGGGTCAACCGCGAGTGGGGTGAGCACCGGAAAGACCTGCGACTGAAAGTACTTCGCTATCTCGATCTTTTCGTTTGCCTCGAGGTCTTTGAAGCTAACTATCTTCAGTCCGCTCTGGGACATCAGTGGTGCAATTTGGTCGTGGAACAATCTGGCATGTCGGGTCTGGAGGTTTCTGGTCTTTTCTCCAATGAGCCCCAGCACCTTCTTGGGAGAGAGTCCGGAGGCAGATTGAACCGCGATTCCGGTGGCGATTCTGCGCTTGAGGCTCGCGACGCGAACCATGTAGAACTCATCGAGGTTGGAGGCGAAAATGCTCAGGAAGTTCACTCGCTCAAGGATGGGCAGGCTTGGGTCTTCCGCCAATTCCAGCACCCGCTGGTTGAAATCTAGCCAGCTGAGCTCGCGGTCTAGGAAGCGGTCTTCGGGTAGGTCAGGCTCCGAAAGGGGCTGGAAGATGACCGTGGTTTCCTCAGACATGGGTACAAGTGTGTCAGGAGGCCTTTGGTCTTGCCAGTTAACTTTGTCTGAACGCCTCGGGGTTCAGGCGGTAACCCACGTTTCGCACCGTATCTATTAGCGACTCGGCTTCGCCGAGCTTGGCCCTGAGCCTTCGGATATGAACATCCACGGTTCTGGTGCCACCGAAGTAGTCATAGCCCCAGACCTCACTGAGCAATTGCTCCCGGCTGAAGACCCGGGATGGGTTTTCGTGCAGGTGGCGCAAAAGCTCAAACTCCTTGAAGGTCAGATCGAGGGTTCGGCCGTTGATCTTGGCCTGGTAGCTTTCGGCGTCAATGACCAGCCCGGTGGCGGCCGAGACGTCTACCGTCTTGGTTCCCGGGTTGGATACTGCAAGCCTGATTCTGGCCTCGGTCTCGGCGGGGGAGGCGGTCTCCAAGATAAAGTCCTGCAGTCCCCACTCGATACTCAATGCCGCCAGCCCGGTCTCGTTTACAGCCAAGAGCAGCGGGGTATTCCACCCGGCTGCCAATAGCACCTTGGCTAGCGACTTCGCTTCCAGGAGATTTGCCCGAGCGTCCAAGAGCGTCAGGTCATGCCTGGGAGCATCCACCAATACTTCGGGTCTTGGCAGCGCCTTGTGAATGGTGTGGGGAAGGAGTGCCAGCGAGGAAATCGGCAGGGCGTTGGTGTCGGCGGTTATGCAAAGAATTACTGCCATCGCGCCGCCCTTCGGTAGCCAAAATGATACCCGTATTGCCCAGGCCCTTAGATAGTGTGTGTTTTGTGAGCAAGCAGTGGTTCCAGATTGTGGCCGTGTGGGTGGCTGTTGCCGTCCTGGGTCTGGTCGCAACCCTGAACTTCACCGGTGAAACGCGCTTCGCCATTTATGCGGCGCTCGCAGCAGCCGCAATTGCAACTGTTTCGATTGAGCACCTGGTCTCCGCCAGCGCTAAGGACACCGTGCGTCAGCAGATTTATGTGGCCTCAGGCAGCTTTGCGGTGCTGGGTCTTATGACGCTGTGGACTCTCCTGAGTTAGGATTCTTGGGTGCTAATCGCTCTAGAAATTTTCTTCACTGGCCTCTTGGTCCTCGCCTCTTTGGCCATTGCCGGGGTATCTGCCCTGGTCCTATACAAACTTTTCAAGGGGCAGCGCTAGCTTGTTCGTCATCCCAGATGACCTTCCGATTGAACTGACTCCTTTCACCTTCCTTCTTGGTGCTTGGAAGGGAGTTGGGGTCGTCAGCTACCCCCAACACGAGACTTCCGAGACCGCCGAGTTTGAGTTTTCTCAGACCATGCATTTTCTCCCCCTGAAAAATGGCAAGTTGGAATTTAGGTCCACGGTGCAAACGCTCAAGGGTGAACTGATTGCGGAGGAGCGAGGTTTCTTTTCGCTATCTCGCCAATCCAATGTTTCAGACCCGGGTCCTGGACTTTTGCCCGCAACCGGAGAGAGTGCAATTACGGTTCGCGAAGACTTAGAACTCTGGCGAAATGAAAATGGTGGCTTTGATATCGAGGCGCTAATCATTCAACCCAATGGAGTCGCAGAGCTTTATTTCGGACACATCAAGGGTGCTCGCGTTGAGATCGCAACGGATGCGGTTCTTAGGTCTCCGAATGCGAAGGAGTATTCGGCGGGCATGAGAATGTTCGGTTTAGTCGAAGGCGCACTGCTCTGGGCCTGGGACATGGCAGCAAACGGACAATCGCTTCGCTCTCACGCCTCTGCACGTTTGGAGCGAGTAAGTGAATGAGCACTTCGGTAACCCACTAATCGAACAGCGCAAACTCTCAGAGGGCAAGGCCGCGATTCGCTTCACTAATCGCGCAGTCATCACGGTCGCTGGCGAAGATGCAAAGACCTGGTTGCACTCGCTACTAACTCAGAACCTAAAGAATCTCTCGCATGGCCAATCAACCGAGAGTCTTTTGCTTGATCCCCAGGGGCACATCGAAGCACAAATAAAAGTGATTTTCTCAGATGAGACTTTCTATCTGATTTTGGAACCAACCAACCGAGACAGCTTCCTCGCTTGGCTAAAGAAAATGGTCTTCCGCTCAAAGGTGACGATTCAAGATCGCAGTGAAGACTTCGATGTGGTTGGAACATTCGGAAAGAGCATCGGTGAACTGGTTTGGGTAGACCCTTGGGAACTTGGAACCACGGGTGGTTTTAGGTATGGAAGCGTTAGAAGCTTCCCCTATAGAGAGTCACTGGTCCCAAAGGTACAGCAGCTGGATTTTGAAGATGCCGGACTTATGGCTTACGAGGCTCTGCGGATCTACGCCGGTAGACCAAGCTTTACCGACTGTGACGAAAAGTCTTTGCCTCACGAGTTTGATTGGCTGGCAACTGCAGTGCACTTATCCAAGGGTTGCTATCGGGGACAGGAGACGGTTGCCAAGGTTCATAACCTGGGTCATCCGCCGCGAAGACTCACACTTCTGCACCTCGATTCTTCAGAGCTATTGCCGGAGCAAGGGGCAGAAGTTCGCTTTGAGTACAAACCCCGCGGCAAGGTTGTGGCTGCAGGTAATCACTTTGAAGCAGGCGCAATAGCCTTGGCTCTTTTGTCCAGATCTGTTCCACAGGATGCCCAGCTAGAAGTTGCTGTCGGGCAATCCAGTGTCGCTGCAACGCAGGAAGTCTTGGTGCCGCAGGAAGCCGGTGCGGTTGCCAATGTTCCAAAGCTTCCAAGATTGAAGCTAGGTTCGAAGTGAAAAGTTTTTCGCTCTCGGAATCTTTCTCGAGACTGAAGAATTCCATTTTTCCGATTGCTCAAATTGTGCTAGCTGCTATGACTTCTTTTTTCATAGCCAGGTTCGGTCTTGGTCACCCGGTGCCGCTACTCGCAGTAACGGTTTCGGTTTCATCGCTTGGTTTCACAAGAGACACCAGACCGCAACGAGTCGCATCAATTGCCACTGCCATGGTTTTAGGCATTGCTATCTCAGAAGCCTTGCTTTTGAGTTTTGGCAGTGGTGTTCTGCAGTTAGGTTTTGCATTAGCTCTTGCACTTGTAGCAGCGAGATTTGTTTCTAAGAATCCTTCTTTTGCACTTGTTGTTGCAACGCAGACAGTTTTGGTTCAACTACTTGATGCACCTACCGGAGGGGTGTTTGCCAGAAGCATTGACGGATTGCTCGGAGGGCTTGTTGCGCTTGCTTTCACCGCGTTGGCTCCACGCAACCCGGTGAAGCTCGCTCGAAAAGACGCAGCAAAACTTTTCGAAGTGTTTCGCCTAACCCTCGAAGACTTGCGCTCGGTTTTTCAGTCGCCAGATATTGCCAAGGCAGATCGCGCACTAGAGAGAATTCGCCAGACTCAGCCCCTGATTGACACTTGGAAGGAAGCTCTAGATTCTGCATTTGCGATAAGTCGAATCTCACCTTT
>JBEEIU010000082.1:0-9479 GCA_041169705.1 Actinomycetota bacterium | reverse complement strand
CGGGTTGGTCAACCTGCTATCGACGTGAAGCTGGTGCTGCTGGAAAAGACAATCGTGGAATTTTGCGAGTGCATCAGTTCAACAAACTTGAAATGTTTAGTTACTGCAGACCTGAGGAGGCTGAAGCGGAGCACGCTCGCTTAGTTGCTTGGCAGGAACAAATGCTCCAGAAGTGTGAATTGCCATACCGTGTGATTGACGTTGCTGCAGGGGATCTTGGTTCTTCCGCTGCGCGAAAGTATGACATTGAAGCATGGGTCCCGACTCAAGGCACCTACCGTGAACTTACCTCCACCTCCAACTGCACCACTTTCCAGGCCAGAAGATTGAACACTCGTTATCGTGACCAAGACGGAAAGCCAAAGATTGCAGCAACCTTGAATGGAACTTTGGCGACAACCAGATGGCTGGTTGCGATTTTAGAAAACCATCAGCAGGCAGATGGTTCGGTTCGAATTCCCGCAGCACTGCGCCCATATCTTGGTGGCGCAGAATTTATTCACCCGAGGGCATAACTCTTGAGTGCTGATCGCTGGCTAATCGCGCTTGATATCGATGGCACCCTGGTTCACGATGATGGCTTTCTATCTCCTGCCGTAGTGCGCGAAGTAGAGAGGGTCAGAAACCTAGGCCACGAAGTTGTTATTGCAACCGGTCGTGCAGCCGCAAATGCCTACCCGGTAATTTCCGATCTCAATATTCAGAACGGTCACGCCGTGACTTCAAATGGTGCAGTGCTGGTGAAAGTGGACAGCTCACACCCAAAAGGTTTCGAAGCGTTAGAGGTTGTCACCTTTGATCCCGCAGAAATTCTTACCAAGCTGATTGACCATCTTCCCAACGCCCACTTCGCGGTTGAGCACACCGATGGCACCTATCGTTTCCACAAACCCTTTCCCTCTTACGCGTTGGGAGACCAAAACTTCGAAACCCCGCTAGAGGAACTGATGCACCACCCAGTCAGTCGAGTGGTGGTGCTTTCTCCAGATCACGATGTGGATGAGTTTTTGGGGCTGATGGAGCAGGTTGGTCTGCAGTCGGTTTCCTATGCAATTGGATACACCGCATGGCTAGATATTGGACCCAAAGGCGTTGACAAGGGCCACGGTCTAGAAAAACTTCGCTCGAGATTTCAGATCCCCAGAGACCGCGTATTGGTTATGGGGGATGGCCGCAACGACATTGAGATGTTCCGCTGGGCTAAGGCCGGCGGCGGCTATGCCTATGCCATGGGCCAGGCTCCAGACGAGGTGAAGTTCGAGGCCACGGCCGTCACTGCCTCCGTGGCCGAGGACGGGGTAGCTCAGGTATTGCAGGCACTCGAAGGCCTACAGTTCCTGGAAAATTAGTAGACTCCTCTGCGGAGGTCTGTCCGAGCGGCCGATGGAGCTGGTCTTGAAAACCAGTGAGCAGCAATGCTTCGTGGGTTCGAATCCCACGGCCTCCGCCAGTTTCTGCCAAATCGCTGATGATTTAGCTTCCGAAAACAAATTCCAAATAGTGTTTTTTGCTGGATAAGAAAAGGAATAGTCAGTGACCAACCAACCGCTGCGCCCGGTGCGAGCACCTAAGCCGAAGGAGAAAAAGTCTCCAAAGTTTTGGCTAAGCGTGATCGGCGGTTCGGTTGCTGTTGTTCTAGTCGCGATTTCTGCAATAGCAATCACCTTTTTGTCACAGCTAAGTGCAACCGGTATTGACGTCTACGACGCAGACGGTGATAAGTATGAAGCTGCAAATATTAACGGCCCAGTAAATATCTTGCTCATCGGTTCTGACTCTAGAGAAGGTCAAGGATCAACCAAATACGGTCCAGTTGGAAATGCTCTGGCAGACGTTGTGATCTTGTTGCACCTGAGTCAAGACCGAACGAACGCCGTTGCTATATCTTTCCCTAGAGATTTGATGGTGGAAGTTCCGAGCTGTCCTAATCCCGACGGCGGTGAACGTTTCCCACCAAGCGACTACATGCAATTGAACGCCACCATGAATAACGGCGGCCCAGCCTGCACCCTCATGACTATCCAGCGGTTGACTGGAATTAATATTCCGCATCTCGCCATGGTGGACTTTAAGGGCGTTATTGCAATGAGCCAGGCGGTCGGTGGTGTCACAGTTTGTTTGGCAGAGCCAATCCAGGATGATTACACCCAGTTGTATTTAGATGCCGGCGAACACACCCTAGTTGGGGAGCAAGCACTGGCATTCCTTCGCACTCGTCACGGGGTTGGCGATGGTTCGGACCTCTCAAGAATTTCAAACCAGCAGGTTTTCCTAACCTCTCTAATGCGCAAGCTAAAGGACAGAGGAACCTTGACCAACCCAATTGCCATGTTTAACTTGGCCTCAGCGGCCCTTGAGAACATGACTCTTTCGAAGTCATTGACGAATGTTGCCACCATCTTGGGCATGGCGCAGGAAGTAGCGAAGGTTGATCTCGACAAGATCACCTTTATAAAGCTGCCGGTCTACTCTCTCTCCGGTGATTACGCCGGTCGGGTTGGAATCATTGATGACCAGGCGCAGGTGCTCTTTGACAAGTTGGCGGCCGATGCCCCGTTGGTCTTCGCCGAGCCGAATATTGGTCAGGGGGCAACCCTCTCAGAGGAAGAGCAGGCCGCCCTAGACGCAGCAGCCGAAGCGGGAACCGAGGCCAGCACCAGCGAAGAGACCCTCCCTGACTTCATTCAGGGCACTCGAGCTGACGTGGAGACCTGTTCCAACTAGCCCCGAGGAGCCCCTGTTTGGTGGCCTCTCCCAGACAAATCCCCTCAATTGTTACGAAACTGTAATCGTTTACAGTTTTCGGTAAACGTTTCCGAATCTATCCTTTTAGTGCGTCAAGACTTTTGACGAAGAGCCCCTTATTTATGGCTCAAATAACGAAAGGACAAGACAATATGTCAGTAATGCGTCGTCGCGCTGCTGCTGTTGCTGGTGTTCTGGCTTCCGCTCTAGTTTTGAGCGGTTGTGCGGCATCAACCAGTGAACCAACCGAGTCAGCTGCAAGCTGTGAGACTCCAACTGAAGTTACTTGGCTAAACACAATCAAGATCGAGATCCAGGAGCAGTTCCGTGCTGCTGTTGACGAGTACAACGCGGTAAACACCGACTGTGTACAGATCACCATTCTTGACTACCCACAGGGTGAGCCATTCTTCTCAGTTGCTACCCCGCTATACGAGGCTGGCAACGCACCAGTTGTTATGACTGTTCTTCAGGAACTTCCAGACATGGCACCACGTGTTATGGACTGGACTGGCACCGAGCTAGCTGGTCTAGCTGCTGCTGGAACCCTTGACAAGGCAAACATCGATGGCAAGCAGGTTGGTATTCCAGTAACTGCTGAAGCTTTCGGTCTGCTTTACAACAAGGCTGTTCTTGACGAGGCTGGCGTTGACCCAACCGCAATCAAGACCCGCGATGACCTAGAGGCTGCATTCAAGGCTGTTGAGGCAACTGGCCGTAAGGCAGTTCACTTCTCCGGTCTATGGTGGTCACTTGGTGCACACTTCACCAACGTCTACCACGCAACTGCTGCAGCTGAGCAGGATGGCCGTCTAGCAATTCTTGACGAGCTAACCGCTGGCAGCAAGTCACTAATTGATGACGCACAGTTCACCAACTGGCTAGACACCTTCGACCTACTAAAGAAGTACTCAATTGACAGCGCATCAATCGCTGACACTGACTACGACCAGGGTGTAGAGAACCTAGCAACTGGCGAGACCGGTTTCTGGTTCATGGGTAACTGGGCTGAGCCAAACTTGCTACAGACCACCCCAGAGGGCTCCTTCGGTGTAATGCCTGTTCCTCTAAGCAATGATGCAGCTTCATACGGAAACGACGGAATCTCCGTTGGTGTTCCTTTCTACATCATCATTGACGAAGAGCAGTCAACCCAGGAAGAGCGTGACGGCGCTATCGCCTTCATCTCCTGGCTACTAACCACCCCAGAGGGACAGGCTCGTTGGTCTGGCCCAATTGAGGAAGACGGCATGAACTTCATCCCTGTTTACAGCGGATTCGGTGTAGAGCCATCTACCTACATGTCACAGGACATTGCCAAGTACATTGCTGACGGCAAGGCCCTTTCATGGATCAACAGCTACTACCCAACTGGTTTGCAGGACGTATACGGTGCAGCAGCACAGAAGTACTACGACGGCAAGTCAGACCGCGCAACCTTCGCTAAAGAGCTAGAGGCTGCCTGGAAGAAGTAGTTGACTTGAGGTTGCGAAAGCAATTTCAAAAACTATGAAGTAAGTCGATTCGCCTGAGGGTAATCTAACCCTCAGGCGAATCGCATCAAAGGAGAGTGATATGTCTCAAAATAAAACCTCCACGAAGTCAATTCGTGAGCTGAAAAAGTTCTCGCTCTTCGCACTAATCCCACTTGCAATTTTCTCCATCGTTCTAGTCGTGCCTTTTCTTCGAGGCATCTTCTTCACCTTTACCGACTGGGACGGCTTTGATTACACATCTTTCGTTGGCTTCGAAAACTATGTAGAAGCCCTTGGCGACCAGGAATTCTGGGACGCTCTTTGGATAACTCTCGCCTATGTGGTGGCGTCACTTGTTTTAGTGAACGTAGTTGCCTTTACTCTCGCTCTGCTCGTGACCATTCCGATGCGCGGAGTAAACGCACTTAGAACTTTCTTCTTTGTTCCCAACCTCATCGGTGGAGTAATCCTCGGTCTGGTGTGGCAATTTATTTTTGGTCAGGCACTGCCTACTATCTCTGAGAATACTGGCCTTCCTTTCTTCCAAGAGAACTGGTTGCTAGACACCTGGACCGCATTCTGGGCGATGGTTATCGTTACCGTTTGGCAGATGTCTGGCTACATGATGATTATTTACGTGACCGGCTTGATGAGCATCGAAAAAGATGTTCTTGAAGCGGCATTGATTGATGGATCTTCCGGTTGGAAAACACTGGTAATGATCAAGATGCCTCTTATGGCACAGGCCTTCACAATTTCGTTGTTCCTAACAATTAGAAATGCATTTATGGCCTACGACGTCAACTTTGCACTTACTGGTGGTGGGCCATACCGCACCACAGAGTTGATCTCGCTTCACGTATTCAACGAAGCCTTCGGCTTCGGATTCTTTGATACCGGGCAGTCCAAGGCAGTTTTGATGTTCTTGATCATCGCCGTCGTTGCGATTACTCAGGTGATTATTTCCAAGCGCACGGAGGTGCAGCGATGAAAAGAACAAAGGCGATTCGCAGAACCATCTTTTCAATCGGTGCGGTGCTCGCAGCGCTATACGCATTCCCATTCTTTCTAGTGCTGCTGAATTCCTTCAAGGAAAAGCGCGCTATTCGTAACGACCCCATTTCTTTCCCCGAGATTTGGAAAATAGAGAACTACGAAAAAGCCATCGAGCGCATGGACTACTGGGTTGCGCTTGTGAACTCGATTCTGATCACAATCTCATCGGTGGTTGCGATTATCATCGCCTCTTCGATGCTTGCGTATTATTTGGCCCGCAGCACGAACAAGTTCTCCGGCATTACCTTCCTGATCCTGGTGGCCTCCATGATTGTTCCGTTCCAGGCCCTGATGCTTCCCTTCGTTGGTCTGTTTGGGCCACTGGTCGCGGTAGCTGCCCAGCCGGCGCTGGTGTTCTTCTATGTCGGCTTTGGTGTTGCCATGTCCACATTCCTCTATCACGGCTTTATCAAGAACATCCCGACCGAGCTGGATGAGGCTGCTGCAATTGACGGCGCGAGCACTTTCTCAACCTTCCGCCGAATCATCTTCCCGATGCTTAGCCCAGTAACAGCAACCGTGGCAATCATCAATGCGCTTTGGATTTGGAACGACTTCCTCCTACCAAGACTCGTGCTTGTTGAGGACCAGCGAACCCTTCCACTTCGAACCTATGTGTTCTACGGAACCTATACATCGGATTATGGTTTGGCGATGGCTGGATTGGTCATTTCTATGCTGCCTATCATTGGCTTCTACTTCCTTATGCAAAAGCAGATCATTTCTGGTGTATCGGCTGGTGCGGTTAAGTAGTGTTACAACTTCCCGAGAGCTGGGTATGGGACAGCTGGTATGTCTTTGACGGAACCCTGCACCACGCTTTTTACCTTCGAGCTTCACGAGCACTAAAAGATCCAAACCGCAGACACCGCCACCCTTACATTGGGCACGCAACTTCAACTGACCTAGTGAACTGGGAAGTTCACAGTGATGCGATTGCAATTAGCGACCCACCCGCATTTGATTCTTGGACTACCTGGACCGGAAGCGTTGTAAAGGGTGACGACGGAATGTGGTGGATTTACTACACCGGGACCTCAAAGGAAGACGGCGGAGACATCCAGAAAATCGGTGCCGCAAAATCTAAAGACCTGTACTCCTGGGAAAAGATTTCTTCGAAAGCATTGGTTGAGGCTGATCCAAAGTTCTACGAAATGCTCGACTACAACAAATGGCATGATCAAGCTTTCCGGGATCCATGGGTTTTCAAGCAGGACGGTTTGTGGCACATGCTCATCACAGCAAGGTCCATCGAGGGAGAGCGCTTCTCTAGAGGAGTGGTTGGGCACGCGACTAGCCAGGACATGCTCACCTGGAGCGTGCAACCCCCGCTGACAGCGCCGAATGGTGGCTTCGGTCAGATGGAAGTGTTTCAGGTCGAGAATGTGCATGGCCAGGCAGTTTTGCTTTGGTGCTGTGGCCCGAATGAACTAACACCGCAGCTCAGAGAGAAGTACCCATACGGCGGCATGTTCTCTGTGGTCGGCGATTCGCTTCTAGGGCCTTTCGATATCACCAAGTCGGTTTGGTTCCCACACACCTCAATCTATGCAGCGCGAATTGTTGAGCACAAAGGTAAGTGGTACATGCTGGGATTTGAGAATGAGACCGAATCCGGTTTCGGTGGTCGGATTTTGGACCCTATTGAGGTTCAGATCCAGGGCCACGGTCTGGTTCCGGCCTCTAGCTAAGTCAGCCTCATTTGTTCGGGCAGAGCCCTTGGACTAGGCTTTGAGGGCACCAAGGAGACGTCGCATAGCCCGGTCGAGTGCGCCCGCCTGCTAAGTGGGTAGGGACCCAAAAGTCCCTCGAGGGTTCAAATCCCTCCGTCTCCGCCATTGCCTCTAAATGAAGCGCAGTTCACTTTGCGTTCACCTTCTATTTCTACTAGTGTCAACTCTTACTAAGGGAGTATTCCTTCGCAGTGGTCTCGTCATCACGGTTAACACCCGGGACCATTGGTCGCTTAGGCGGCGGGAGAGACTTAGTCTTTGGTCAACAACGGGGTTGACGCTTATAAGACTGACCCCCCTTTGTTCTCCAGAGCGAAACTTCCCACCGGGAATTTCAAACCCTATTTATTTATGGAGGACAACTAGTGAAGAAATTCGCAATCGCAGCAACGGCGCTCGCGTTGGTTGCATCAACAATGACAGTTATCCCAGCTTCAGCAGCACCTGTTCCAGTGGGTGGGGCTAAGTATGGAAAAGAGTGTGCAACTCTAAAGTCTGTCGCCAAGGGCAAAGGCGCTGATGGTAGCGACCTGGTTTGCAAGGTTGAAACTGCAGGAACTTTCAAGGGTAAGAGAATTTGGGCTTACGCGGAGTACCCAGTTCTTCAGGACCTTAACTTCAAACTTGGTGCTGGACCAACATCCGGATACGCAGGTTTTGCTAACGATGTTGCAAAGGCACTAAAGGCCGAGGGTCTAGTCTCTGGAAACATCACTAACGAATCCGTTATTGGTGGATCGGGTGCAGCAGCGTTGAACGCTTTCCTACTTCAGGACCGCGGCAAGGCTGGTAAGGCAATGGTCACCGGTTACGCAATGCTTCTAGGAATTCAGAACAACAAGAACGCAGCGCGTGTTTCTGACGCACTTGGCGTAGCTCGCCTAATGGCCGAGTACGAGGCAATTGTTGTTCACAAGGACTCCCCATACAAGAACATCAAGGACCTTGTAACTGCACTCAAGGCTGACCCAACTATCGCTGTAGCTGGTGGATCAATCGGCACCCTGGACCACGCAACAATCATTCAGGTTTACAAGGCGGCAGGCATTGATTCAAAGAAGCTCAACTACGTTGCGCACTCCGGTGGTGGTGAAGTTGTGACTTCGCTTCTAAGCGGCGCGACCAAGGTTGGTATCTCCGGCTGGGGCGAGTTTGAGAAGTATGTAAACTCTGGAGACTTGCGAGTTCTTGGAATCACTGCACCTGTCAAGCAGAGCAAGATTCCTGCTGAGACCCTAAAGTCACAGGGAGTGAACGTTGTAAGCCAAAACTGGAGAGGCATCATGCTTCCTCCAGGAACCTCAAAGGCTAACGTCAACAAGGTAATTCGCACTATTGACGTAATGCACGCAGGTAAGACCTGGAGAGACACTCTCGTTGAGCGCAACTGGGGAGACAACTACATTGTCGGAGACACTTGGAACAAGTTCCTAAAGATCGAAGAGAAGAAGGTTGTTACTCTCTACGCTGAGCTAGGTCTGTGAGTTCAGTAGCAGTAAAGGCTGCCAAGGGGGAGCTGGTATTTACCAGCTTCCTCTTGGCTATTAGCCTCGTAGTTTTATGGGATTCGATCACTCTCGTAGAGAGTGGAATTAATGCAGTAATTGGCCCGAAGGCCTTTGCAATTGCAATCGGCGCTCTTTTGTTGGTCCTTACCTCCATCCAAATCGTGGCTGTTCTACGAGGAGATAAAGGCGAGCCGGAGGGAATCGAAGGCGGTCAGCTAATAGCCAAATCGAATTGGAAAGCTCTCCTCATCATCATTGCGGCGATGCTCTATCACATTTTCACGCTGGAATTGCTCGGCTTTATAGTTGCCACCATTCCGCTTTTCATAGCGATCGCTTTCGCCCTTGGAGACAGACGCTGGATTCGCATGATTATTGTTGCGGTAGCTGTAGTTGTTTCCATATTTTTTATTTTCCGCGAGGGATTGCAGCTCAACATTCCAATTGGATTCGACTTCTTGACCGGCGGGTCTGAAGTCGTCGTCGAAGAGGAGTGGTGATGGAATTCGCAGATTTTTTAGCAGGCTTCAGTAACTCACTGACTCCAACAAACTTGATGTTTGGAGTTTTAGGAACAGTCCTTGGAACTCTTGTCGGTGTGCTGCCCGGAATTGGCCCAGCCCTTGCGATCTCACTTTTGCTCCCCGTGACGCTCCTGGTGGAGCCAACGGGTGCGCTAATTATGTTCGCTGCAATTTACTACGGCGCAATGTATGGAGGATCAACAACTTCAATTCTGCTCAACACCCCGGGTGAATCCGGCTCGGTGATGACTGCCATTGAAGGAAACAAGATGGCACGCAGAGGTAAGGCTGGAGCAGCGCTCGCAACGGCTGCGATTGGTTCTTTTATTGCTGGTGCCATTGCCACCGGTCTCCTGGCTCTTGGTGCACCTTTGCTAGCTCGTCTTGGACTTTTGCTGACTCCGCCTGACTATCTCGCACTTATCGTCTTGGCCTTTG
>JBEEIU010000081.1:0-7206 GCA_041169705.1 Actinomycetota bacterium | reverse complement strand
TCTCAAGCTGTCGAAGTAATTTGTCCTCACGCCCAAGCAGGTCCAGCATGGCTATGTCGGATATTTCAAACTCAAGCTGTGGCAATAGGGCTTCCGCTCAATACGTGGGCGTGGGTGTGAAAAACCGACTGACCTTCGCTCTCGCCAGTGTTGAATTGCAATCTGAATGATCCGTTAGTTGTCTTTGCAGCAACCTCGCGGATTAGTTCAAACAGGCCCGACAAAACGTTTGAGTCGACCAGCTGGGAAACGTTTTCAGTGTGCTGCCTTGGAACTACCAAAATGTGCACCTTGGCGGCAGGGTTGATGTCCTTGAAAGCAACTGCGAAATCGTTTTGGGCAACAAAATCAGCAGGGATAGCGCCCGCGATGATTTTGCAAAATATGCAGTCCAAAATTCCTCCTACTTAATCCTAAAGCCGTTACCAGTTGCGCAGCATGGTCCTGATGACGGAAACGGCCACTGGGCCAGCAGTTGAAGCGCGAAGCACAGAGTTTCCCAATTTGGCTACTTGGTAGCCCATCGCTCCGAATGCCTTCAATTCGGCTTCAGATATCCCGCCTTCGGGACCCACAATCAAATTAATTTCTTCGTTGGGGCGAAATTCCATACTGGCTAGGGTTTTGTCAGCGCTTGGCTCCAAGACAATTGTCCTACCGCTGAGAGGCACATTCATCTCGAACATCGAGTCGACTTTGCATAGGTAAGCCTGTTGGGACTGTTTCATTGACTCGATGGCAATTTGCTGCCATCTTGCTAGACCCTTGGATTTCTTTTCGCTACCCCACCGGACTACGGAACGCTCCGCCTCCCAAGGCATGACTTGATCAACCCCAATTTCCACGCAAGCTTGAAGGGCAAGCTCGTCACGATCTCCCTTGGAGAGTGCCTGCACTAAATGAATTGCTGGAGAGGTTCGCTCGTGTTCCTGTATTGAAATAACGGAGTAGCTAAGACTTGACTTCCCCGATTCCACAACTTCCGCAAGGCCAACAAGCCCGCTGCCGTTTGTAACAGCTATTTTCTCTCCGACTCGGATTCTCAGACTCGAGCTGGCGTGTTTTGCTTCGGCCTCCGGCAACTGAGTTGATTTATTTGAAAGCTCTGCATCAAAAAACCAGTGCATTAGAAACGACCTCTAGGTCGTTTTGAAGCAAGTTGTGGCTTCTCGTCCTTAGTCAGTTCTCGCAACTTTTGGAAGAGATCCTTCTGTTTCGAATCCAATTTGCTTGGGGTCATAACCTTGAGCTTGATTCGTAAGTCTCCTCTGCCCTTACCTCGAAGCTTTGTTACTCCATAGCCCCTCAGAATTATTTCGTCACCGTTTTGTGCCCCAGATTTGACCTCAACATCTAGCTCGCCATCAAAGGAGTCAATACTGGTTTTGAAGCCCAGGGCTGCATCGGTGACTGGCACTTCCAGAACGGCAGTTAGGTCGTCACCGTCGCGTCCGTAAACCGAATCCGGAGCAACTGATACTTCCAGGTAGAGATCCCCTGACTGACCTCCAGCAAAACCGACTTCGCCTTGTTGAGGTAAGTGCAAACGCATTCCATCGCTCACTCCCGCAGGAATATCCAAATCAAGGTCTCTTCTCGCGCGAACCCTGCCCTGTCCGCGACAGTTGGAGCAAGGATGAGGAATTACTTCACCAGTGCCCCGACATGTGCCACACGGAGTGGTGGTGACCATCATTCCCATGAATGACTGAACTTGTCTTTGAATCTGGCCCGAACCCCGACAAATGTCACAGACCGCGACCGAGGTTCCAGGCCTAGCACAAGATCCCTCGCAGTCTGGGCACAGAACCGCAGTATCAATAGTCAAAGTCTTCTTGGCGCCAAACACCGCTTCAGACAACGTCATGTCTACTCGAAGCAGAGCATCCTGTCCCCTTTGTGAACGGGATTGTGGGCCGCGTTGACCGCCGCCAAAAAATGTTTCGAATATGTCACCAAAGCCAAATGCCTGGTCCCCACCGCGGTCATAGCTAGCGCGCTGCTGTTCGTCAGACAATACTTCGTATGCATGCGTGACTAGTTTGAATCGCTCCTGAGCCTCAGGGGCTGGATTCACATCGGGGTGGAGCTCCCTCGCTAGCTTGCGATACGCCTTCTTGATCTCGTCCTGAGATGCGTTCTTGCTAACTCCAAGTACCTCGTAATGGTCTGACATTACTTAGTCTCCAATATCTTCGACAGGTATCTAGCGACTGCCCTAACTGATGAAATATTCGAGGAATAGTCCATCCTGGTCGGACCAAGCACTCCGAGCTTTGCCACCTCGGTCCCTCGGTTTTCATAACCAGTAACTAGCAAACTCGCGTTTTCAACACCGTCTAGACCTAGTTCAGAACCTATGCGTAGTCCAACTCCGTGCTGATCGGCGTGCAATTCATCTATCAGCTTTAGAAGAACTACCTGCTCTTCGATCATCTCTAACACTTTTGACAATTCGCCCGAAAAATCCTGATCCTGACGAACTAGGTTTGATGCACCAGATAACACAATCTTCTCTTGGCGATTCGCATCTACCAACGACAGCAATACTCTAGAAACCTCACTTACAAAAAACCGGCGCTCAGGTTTGAAGTCTTCCTCAAACTTTGAGAGCTTTGAACTAACTTCTCCGAGTTGAGATCCGGCCAGCAATGCGTTAAGTCTTGCCCGAACTTCTTGCAGAAGCTCGTCCTCCAGAGCGACCTCAGACTCGATCATTAGCTGTTGAATGCGCCCAGAATCCAAAATCAGCATAAACAGAACACGTGACTCGCTGATTTTGATTAGTTCAATGTGTCGAACCGAGGATTTTCCGAGCGATGGATATTGAACTACCGCCAAGGCATTCGTGAGGCTCGAAAGTGCTCGCGCTGTTTTTTCTACTGTCTCATCTAGGTCATTAGCGGTTTCAAGAAAAGACTCAATTGCAATTCGTTCTGCACTGCTTAGTGGCTTGACCTCAGCGAGCCGATCTACAAATAACCGGTAACCCTTCTCGGTTGGGATTCTTCCCGAAGAGGTGTGCGGGGCAGTGATTAGTTGCTCATCCTCCAGAAGAGCCATGTCATTTCGAATGGTCGCCGCGGAAACACCAAGCGGATGCCTCTCGAGTAGAGACTTAGACCCCACAGGTTGGTTCGAGCTCACGAAGTCTTGGACTATCGCCCTAAGCACTTCTAATGGTCGCTCTGGAATCACTGGCACTCACCTACCTTGAGTGCCAATTCTAAGCCTCAGAGCCACTCAAAAGCTCAAGGACTATTCCATCAGCGAGCAGCCTGCCCCGCTTAGTGACTCTCAATTTCTGGTTTGGAAGCAGCTCAACGAGCCCCTGGGAAAGATAACTTGCGACTTTCTCCGGCTGGACTCCAAGTTGTTTGAGAACAGTGTTTTCAACCCCATCTATTGTGCGGAGCTCAAGCAGTAACCGCTCTTCTAGCCGTGCCCGCTCTGGCAGAATCTCGAGCGCCTGCGCTGGACTGCCAGTTTCAAGAGACGTTTTGTAAGCGAGAGGGTGTTTCCTGTTCCACCAGCGAGTGCCTCCCACGTGTGAGTGGGCCCCCGGCCCATACCCCCACCAATCACTGGAAGACCAATACGAGCGATTGTGCACTGAAGGGTTGCCCCAATTGCTGATTTCATACCAAAGCAACCCAGCATCTTCGAACATCTGGCTTGCCCATTCATATTTGTCTGCGAGAAGATCTTCATCGACGGGAGCAATCTCCTTAGATCTGATAGCGCGTTCTAGCTTCGTGCCCGATTCGACAATGAGCGCATAGGCGGAAATGTGTTCAACGCCAAGTTCCAAGGCCTGCCCAACAGTCCGCTTCCAAGAATCAAGTGATTCCCCTGGCGTTCCAAATATCAAATCGACAGAAACCCTCAATCCAGACCTTTTGGCTAGTTCAACAACTTCTGGGACACGTTTTGGATCATGGGTGCGGTCAAGAACTTTCAAGACATCGCTATCAAAGCTCTGAACGCCAAATGAAATGCGATTGACACCAGTCTTTGATAGGTCATCAAGATAAGACGCGGAGACCGTATCAGGGTTTGCCTCAACGGTGATTTCGGCATCAGTTGAAATTCCAAAAGCATTTCTTAGTGAAGTAATCACTTCTGAAATTTGCCCGACGGAGAAGAGTGTTGGAGTACCACCACCGAAGAAGACGCTCGCCAGCTGTAGGGGCTTGTAGCCGTTTGACTTCATGAAAGTCTTACTAAATTCAATTTCACGAATTAGCGAAGTGTGAAAATCATCGCGACGAATGGGGCCTATTTCAGATGCAGTGTAGGTATTAAAGTCGCAGTAGCCACAACGAACTTCGCAAAACGGTATGTGCACGTAAGCGTGGAATGACTTACCGGAATCATTTAGAGCGAGTTTGTTGTCAACTGGCCAAGGATCTCCGTCTGGAAGTTTTCCCGCCACTACTTGGCCTTCTTCTCTGCCTTCTCATCAGTGGAGAGAGCCGCAATGAATGCCTCTTGAGGAACCTCGACTCGACCCACCATCTTCATTCGCTTCTTACCCTCTTTTTGCTTTTCCAAGAGCTTGCGCTTTCTGGTGATGTCACCCCCGTAGCACTTTGCTAGAACGTCTTTTCTTATCGCTCGAATACTCTCCCTAGCGATAATTCGGGAGCCAATAGCTGCCTGGATTGGAACTTCGAATTGCTGCCTTGGAATTAGTTCTCGAAGTTTTGAGGTGATTCGAACCCCGTGGTTGTAGGCCTTTTCTCTGTGAACAATCGCACTGAAAGCATCGACTTTCTCCCCCTGCAGCAGCAGGTCCACCTTTACAAGATCGCCAGCCTGGAACCCATCATCCTCATAATCAAGGGATGCGTATCCTTGGGTTTTACTTTTGAGCTGATCAAAGAAATCAAACACAATCTCGGCAAGCGGCAAACGGTATCTGAGCTGCACTCGGTCTTCACCGAGGTATTGCATGTCCAACATGCTTCCGCGCTTGGTTTGGCAAAGCTCCATGATTGTTCCGACATAGTCCTTGGGCGAGAGAATTGTCGCCTTTACCATTGGCTCCTGAACCTCTTTTACTTTGCCCTCTGGAAACTCGGATGGATTCGTTACCACGAATTCGTTGTTGTCCTCGCGAGTTACTTTGTAGACCACGGATGGAGAGGTGGCAATCAGGCTTAGGTTGAATTCGCGCTCAAGTCTTTCGGTAATAATCTCGAGATGAAGTAGCCCCAGAAACCCGCATCGGAATCCAAAACCAAGTGCGGCCGACGTCTCAGGTTCGTAAACCAAAGAGGCATCGGATAATCGCAATTTATCCAGCGCTTCGCGCAAGTTTGGGTAATCGGAACCATCGATTGGATATATGCCGGAGAACACCATTGGCTTTGGCTCGGCATAACCCTTGAGCGCAGTTGTTGCTGAGTGGTGCTTGGTTGTGACAGTGTCACCAACCTTGGATTGACGAACATCTTTTACGCCGGTAATTAGGTAACCAACTTCGCCAACGCCCAAGCCTTTACTTGGAATTGGTTCCGGGGAAATCACCCCAATTTCCAGCAGTTCGTGAACCGCCTTGGTGGACATCATTTGAATCTGCTCACGAGGATTCAATTTCCCGTCAACCATTCGAACATACGTAACGACGCCTCTGTATGAGTCATAAACCGAATCAAAAATCATCGCCCTAGCCGGGGCATTTGGATCCCCTACCGGAGCTGGAACCGTTCGCACGATTTTGTCTAGTAGTTCGGAAACCCCGACACCAGTTTTCCCGGAGACCTTTAGGCAGTCCTCTGGATTTCCACCAATCAGGTTTGCCAGCTCCTCTGCATACTTTTCAGGCTGGGCCGCGGGTAGATCAATCTTGTTCAAGACTGGGATGATCTCGAGGTCGTTTTCCATGGCGAGATAAAGATTGGCCAGGGTTTGCGCTTCGATGCCCTGAGCGGCATCAACCAGCAAAACCGCCCCCTCACAGGCCGCCAGAGAGCGGGACACCTCATATGTGAAGTCCACGTGCCCGGGAGTGTCGATCATGTTCAGGGCATAGGTTTGACCGTCTAGCTCCCAGGGCAGTCGAACTGCCTGGGACTTGATGGTTATGCCGCGTTCCCGCTCAATATCCATGCGATCAAGGTATTGATCCCTCATTTGCCGGGCGTCGACGATGCCCGTCAACTGCAGCATGCGGTCCGCAAGGGTTGATTTTCCGTGGTCAATATGGGCAATAATGCAGAAATTTCTAATCAGACCAGGGTCAGTCTGCGCCGGCTCTAGGGCTTTCAGTGCGCGTGGAGACATTTGACCTCAGGGATTATTGGGACTTGACCTAGGTATTCTGCCACGACGCTTGCCCCGAAATGGCCCAGCTGGTAGAGTTTTGGCTTGTTCTCGGGGAATATCTCCCGGAAAAAGATTTCGCCCTAAGAAAGTGAACCATGGCAAATATTAAGTCGAACATCAAGCGCATTGGCACCAACCGAAAGGCCGAGGAGCGCAACAAGGCAGTTCGATCAGAGCTGAAGACTGCTGTCCGCGCAGTTCGTGAGGCATCCTCAAAGGGTGACAAGGCCGCTGCCGCCGCCGCGCTTTCCGCAGCAACCAAGAAAATTGATAAGGCTGTCAGCAAGGGTGTAATCCACAAGAACCAGGCGGCAAACCGCAAGTCGGCGATTGCCAAGAAGGTTTCTTCCCTTTAGATCAAGAACTTACAAAAAGCCGGGACTTCGTGCCCGGCTTTTTTTATTTGGCTTTCTGGCTCATTGAGAGCAGTAGCCGCTCGAGAGCAAACGCGGGATCCTTGGCCGCGCCTTTCACAGCTGCATCCGTATCCGCAAGTTGCTGTACTAGCGCGATTAGAGAAGCCTCATCCCAACCGATTAGCTCTTTGCGAGCCTTGTCGAGTTGCCAGGGCTGCATACCCAAAGCAGCCGGGGCTGCATTGCGATCGTTGAAGAGCCGGGCAAGTTGTCGAATTCGCATCGCTAGAGCAGCGGTCAAGGCAACCTCATCGATTCCAGTGCTCAGCCCATGTCTGAGCAGGCGAATGGCGTCGGTGGCATTTCCACTAAGTGCAGCGTCAGCAATTTTGAAGGCGTTTGTTTCAATTCTTCCTTCAAAAGTTCGTTCAACGATCTCCGAGGTGATTTGAGAGTGGCCTGAATTTATTAGCTGAGCACACGCTCCCCCGAGCTCCCCCAGATCTTCATTGAACGCAAC
>JBEEIU010000080.1:0-6221 GCA_041169705.1 Actinomycetota bacterium | reverse complement strand
TTAATTACATCCGGAATATTGAAGCTGTCTACGACCTCAGATTCGTCCTCGCTGATTGAGCTCGGGCGGGCAGGGATTCTCTCCTTGATGGCTTCCAGAGACTCGGTATCGTCATCAGTCTTGCGCTGGGCATCGTAATCTGTTGCCACTGAGCACCTCTCTGTATCTGCTTCGGCGTGAACTATGCCCCAACAAAGCCACTTTTGCAAGTTAGGCTCGCCGAAAGCCCAAGTTTTGAAATACCGAGTATCAAGAGCGACTTTGGGCCTGCCTGGTGACAAACTTCCTATTGGAGGAAGCAATGTCCGAACTGAAATTCGTTACCAGAGATGGCGATTACCTGGTTTTTGAGACTCCGGACGGCCTCAAGCACAAAGTCGTCATCGAAGAGAACCTTCGTGACGCACTCAGGCGGAGCCATTTAGTTCAAACTAGCGACGTCTCCCCGGCCGACATTCAGAAACTTATTCGCTCCGGACTAACCGTCGAGGCGGTAGCCACACAATTCTCCGTGCCAATCGAATCGGTTGAGCCGTTCGCAATTCCAATCCTCGATGAACTTCGGTTCCTTCTTCAGTCAGCACAATCGGTGATGATTTCCGATGGCCAGCACATGGTTACCTTTGATGAACTGGTTCAGCGAACACTTCCAAATGCGCATTGGGATATCCATAAAGAAGATGGCAAGTGGATTGTCTCCGCGTCATCCTCAGGTCAAACGGCCCGTTGGCACTACGTTCCTCAGACAAGAACTTTGGATGCCACTGATTCGGTTTCAAAATCAATTAGTCGTCTCGAGGGAAAGAAGCCCGAGCTGATTCCATCGAAGCCATTGATTTCATCGGTGCCCGAGACTCCCGCACCCAAAACTGAACCAACGCCAATGTCGCAGCATCCTGCTTCCCAAGTTGAAGCGGAAAAGCCAGCGGAGCCTGAGATCGAAATTGTTGAATCTGCGGGAGCTTCAGTCTTGGATCTTGTCGCTCAACTTCGTCAGCGAAGAACAGAGGAAGCGAAACCCACAAGCGCTAAGGGACGTACCGCACTTCCAAGTTGGGATGAAATAGTTTCTGAGACTAACTCAGAAGCCAATCCGGACTAAAGGAATTCTTATCTCTGCAGCGGTTACTGAACCGTGGTGAGAAATCATTTCGAAGCTCTTCTTTTTGGAATACTCGCTATGAAAAAGCGTATGGGACCCCTTTGCAAACAGAACAACTTCAGGTAGACGCTTCTGAGCAAGCGCTGACACTTGCCCATAGAAGCCTGCGCTAATGAGATCGCTGGTAGTTGCCGCGATCACCGAGTTCTGCAAAGCAGCGAATTTAGCAACCACTGAGGGCGCGGCCGATTCGTCGTTTAGATAGATGTAAGCGACTCGAGTGTCGCCACCGAACCACTCCAAAGAGGAATCGAAGTAGTTGTCGAGGACAAGATGCATTTCAGGTGAAGTATCAACCATTCCGTGATCTGAGGTAACAAGTACTCCGCAGTCCTTGGGCAACTTCGCTGCCAGTCTTGAAATCTGTTGATCAACTTCCTCTAATAGTCCAGACCAGCCAGGTGATTGCCAGCCATTTCGGTGTCCGTATTTATCCAGCTCTGGAATGTAAAGATAGGTAAGTGAAGGCTCTTTGGCGTTGAGCACCTCTAGAGCTCGATCAAACCTCTCTTGAATTCCCTCTGCGGGAAGAAACTGAGCTTCCCTCATGGTCGCAAAGGTATAGCCAGTCTTTTCGTACTCAGAAGCGGCAATGACGTTTGTTCTAATGCCGCTAGATAGGGACTGCTCTGAAATTGTGAGATTGGGTTGCCACTTCAGGGGATCTGTTTCACTGGTCCAACCGGTGAGCAAATTAATTCGAAGATTATGTTCTCTATCCAGGACTTGGTGACCTACCAGTCCGTGTTCCCCAGGGCTAAGACCGGTTGCGAACGAACCTATGTTTGTACTAGTAGTTGCAGGAAAAGCAGAGAAAGCTGTTTGACCTGAGGCTACGCCAGCTGCCAGAAACCGGCAGTGGCCGCTCCTCGCGAGAATTTGTTCTGCGCCGAGACCATCAACGAGGATGACCAAAACCTTGGACTTAGGTTTGAGCTGCAGCGGGTTTGCCTCACCCTTGATCGCGTGCAAACCGGATTTGAACACGTGGCGGATACTCCCGAGCTCTTTGGGAATCGAAGGTAAAGTTGGGGCCACCGAGCAAGTCTGGCACAGCCGAGGAATATGACTAAGAACCAAGAGCGAATAATCGATATCGATGTCGCTACGGAAATGCGCGAAAGCTTCTTGGAGTATTCCTACTCAGTAATTTATTCACGGGCTCTTCCCGACGCCAGGGATGGACTTAAGCCAGTCCAGCGCCGCATCGTATACCAAATGGGCGAGATGGGACTTAGGCCAGATCGTGGTCACGTAAAAAGTGCCAGAGTTACCGGCGAGGTAATGGGAAAGCTCCATCCGCATGGGGATGGTGCCATCTATGACGCTCTAGTGCGAATGTCTCAGGCGTTCTCGCTGCGACTTCCGCTTATTGATGGGCATGGAAACTTTGGGTCCCTCGATGACGGTCCGGCTGCAGCGCGCTACACAGAAGCACGCCTCGCCCCGGCGGCCATGCTGCTGAACGAATCCCTCGATGAAGATGTTGTTGATTTCGAACCTAATTACGATGCTCAACTAACCGAGCCCAGTGTCCTGCCTGCCGCTTTCCCGAACCTACTGGTTAATGGTGCCTCAGGCATTGCAGTTGGTATGGCCACGAACATGGCGCCACACAATCTTGGGGAAATTGTCTCAGCGCTAAAGGCTCTTCTAAAGAAGGACCTGACAACTGAAGAACTCATGAAGTATGTGCCCGGTCCAGACTTACCAACCGGTGGAATCGTGATTTCTTCGGACTTGCTTACCGAAGCTTACGAGAGCGGCAGAGGGTCCTTCAAAATGCGAGCCCGAGTTGCCATAGATACGGTCGCTCCTCGCAGACTCGGACTTATCATCACCGAACTTCCCTACCAAGTCGGACCGGAACGAGTGGTCGAAAAGATTCGTGATGCGGTAAACAGCAAGAAGCTCACCGGAATTCACAACGTGGTGGACCTCACGGATAGGGAGAATGGCCTGAGGTTAGTCGTCGAACTAAAGACGGGGTTCGATCCAGAATCGGTGCTGGAGGCGCTATACAAGCTAACGCCGCTAGAGGAAAACTTCAGTATCAATAACGTGGCTCTGGTAGGTGGAAGGCCCGAGCAACTCTCGTTGAAGTCTCTCATGCAGGTCTACCTCGATCACCGGATTGAAGTAGTCAGGCGTCGTTCCAAGAATCGCTTGGATCGTCGCAAGGCGCGATTACACCTGATCGATGGGCTACAGATTGCTGTTCTAAATATTGATGAGGTAATTGAGCTCATTAGAAAGAGTGAGACAGCAGACTCTGCCAGGAGTTCGCTGATGAAGGTTTTTGATTTATCTGAGCTGCAAGCAGAACACATCCTCGAACTTAGATTGCGTCGACTTACTAAGTTCAGCACCTTAGAGCTTGAAAAAGAGGGTGAAGAGCTTCGCAAAGAAATCGCGGAACTCGAGCAACTGCTGGCTAATGAAAACCTAATCAGAACGCTTGTGGGCAAAGAGCTACAAGACGTTGCCGATCGTTACGCAGACCCAAGGCGCTCTGAAATCGTGGATGCCTCCGGGATAGCGGTTCAAGCAAAAGTTGTAGAGGTAACAGAGCTTAAGGACTCCCCTGTAACAGTCGTTGTCTCTCCTAACCTCAGAATCCACAGAGTTGACGGCCACAATGTTCAGATGCCACGTGGATACAAATCAATAGAGACTTCAACTCGTTCAGATGTGGGCTTCTTGCTGGCGAGCGGAAAAGCCATTCGTGTCCACGTCGCTAATCTGCCTCCGGCCGCAGAGGGCAAGTCCACAAAGCGGTCTCCGGAGGCCCGCAAATTTTTAGGAGTAAACGAAACAGTCATAGGTGCATTTGACTGGAACTTTGCGGGGACCATGGCCGTCGGCACAAAACAAGGTGTGGTGAAGCGAATAGAAGGTCCTATGCCAGACAAGGACCAGGTGTCGACAATCTCTTTGAAAGACAGAGACGAACTAATTGGGGTGGGTTTAGCAGATGAAAAAACGGAGCTTGCTTTCATTACTTCAAACGCAAACATTCTGATATTCCAGGCCAGTGCCGTTAGGCCTCAGGGTCTTCCAGCATCAGGAATGGCGGGAATTAACCTCACAGCAGGTCCCGCAATTTGCTTTACTCCAGTGCATAAAGATTCAGTGCTGGTTACTGCGGCGAATTCTTCACAGTCTCTTGGCGACACCGACCCCGGAAGCGTAAAAGCGACAAAACTAAACGCATACCCAAGAAAGGGCCGTGGATCTCAAGGGGTTCGCTGCCAGAAGTTCCTCAAGAGCGAAGATCAACTTTATTTCGCTGGCATCTCCGTGGAAAAACCAATTGCTTTCGATAGCGATGATAGAGAGATTGGGCTTCCGGATGTTGACGATAGAAGAGATGGATCCGGCCTAAAAACCTCTAACTACATTTCAGCAGTCAGTTAGGCGTCGATTCTCTCCCTGTCGAATGTGTCAGCGGAGTCAACGATAAATTCTTTTCTCGGAGCCACTTCGTTCCCCATTAGTAGTTCAAACACTTGCTCCGCAACCTCTAGATCCTTGGCTGTAATGCGTCTCAAGGTTCGATTCTCCGGATTCATGGTTGTCTCTGCAAGCTGATCAGCGTCCATTTCGCCCAGGCCCTTGTAGCGCTGAATGGGTTGCAAGTAATTCTTCTTCGCTTTGTCCAGCGACTTCAAAGTGTCAACCAGCTCCTGTTGACTGTAGGTATAGATTGCCTCTTTGGACTTGCCGGACTGGACCATTATCCGATGCAGTGGAGGAACAGCCGCATAAACCCTGCCGGCCTCGACCAATGGTCTCATGTAACGATAAAAGAGCGTCAGCAGCAAAGTTCTAATGTGTGCGCCATCCACGTCAGCATCGCTCATTAAGATGATCTTTTCATAACGGACATCTTCGAGAGCGAAGCTTCTACCAGAGCCTCCCCCAATTACTTGAATTATCGAGGCGCACTCCGAATTAGACAGCATGTCAGCAATTGAGGCCTTCTGAACGTTAAGAATCTTTCCGCGAATCGGCAAAAGCGCTTGGAATTTGCTGTCACGTGCAAGCTTGGCCGTTCCAAGTGCGCTATCGCCCTCGACAATAAATAACTCCGAGCCCGAAGTAGAGTCTGCGCGGCAATCTACTAACTTGCTTGGAAGACTGGAGGACTCGAGAGCATTCTTCCTTCGCTGCGTATCCTTCAGCGTCCTCGCTGAGATTCTTGCCTTAGCCTCGTTGACTATCTTCTCAAGCAGTCTTTCGCACTCAGCTTTTCCAGCCTTGCCGGTTCGAGTAAAGAACTTGTCAAACCAATCAGATACGGCTGACGACACAATGTTCTTGATTGCGGGAGTACCGAGAACCTCCTTGGTCTGCCCTTCAAACTGTGGTTCTGGGAAGCTAACGGTAACAACTGCTGTCAGACCTGCGAAAGCGTCGTCTCGCTCAATCTTCAATCCCGCAGCCTTTAGCTTGCGTGCATTTGCATCTATGGCAGATCTAACAGATTTGAGCAGTCCTGTCTCGAAGCCGGATAGATGGGTGCCACCTTTTGGAGTTGAGATGATGTTTACGAAACTTCTAATCTCAGTTTCGTAGCCATTTCCCCAACGTAGTGCGATGTCTACTTTGCAATCACGCTTTACTTCCTTGCTCACCATTGATCCGGACTTTTCGTCCAGAACTGGAACAGTCTCTGTGAAGCTAGCCGTGGTCTTGATGTGTTGCATAGGAATAATCGCGGCATCGGTCGCGAGGTGCTCGACAAATTCCGATATTCCACCAGCGAAGTGGAATTCATGTTTGGCCTTAGATGCTTCCTCAAAAACCGAAAGCTTAAGGCCTGGAACCAAAAAGGCGGTTTGTCTGAGGCGTTGAGCAAGACTCTCTGCTGAGAAATTTGCATTCTTCTCGAATATTTGAGGATCTGGCCAGTAGCGGACTCTGGTGCCGGTAACGTTCTTGCCGACCTTGCCAATCTCTAGTAGCTCACTTTTGTCGACGAAGGGTTTGAATGCCGCATCTGGTCCGGCAGCCTTAAAAACCCCTGGCTCACCGCGCTTGAAAGACATGGAGTAGG
>JBEEIU010000079.1:0-8061 GCA_041169705.1 Actinomycetota bacterium | reverse complement strand
ACCGCTGGCTACACTCCCGGCACGCCTCATGAAATAAGTCTCAAGCAAGACTCTTGGAAATTGCGCGACTATCAAAGCGCTGCAGTTGAGAAATTTGAGATTGGCGGATCCGGCGTTGTTGTGCTTCCTTGTGGAGCGGGCAAGACATTGGTTGGTGCCGCAACCATGGCAAAGATAAAAACTAACACCTTGATACTTGTCACCAACACAGTCTCCGCCAGGCAGTGGCGCGATGAACTTTTGGCGCGCACTTCTTTGACTCCTGATGAAATTGGAGAGTACTCCGGATCAAACAAAGAAGTTGCGCCGGTGACAATTGCGACTTACCAAATTCTCACGACGAAGCGAAAGGGTGAGTTTGCGCACCTTGAACTCCTGAATGCCCGGGACTGGGGATTGGTTGTTTACGACGAAGTTCACCTCCTGCCAGCGCCGATTTTCAAGATGACCGCAGACCTGCAAGCAAGAAGAAGACTGGGACTAACAGCAACCCTGGTTAGAGAAGATGGTCGCGAAGGCGACGTGTTTTCACTTATTGGTCCGAAGCGCTTCGATGCCCCTTGGAAAGAGATTGAGGCGCAAGGCTATATCGCCCCGGCAAACTGTTTCGAGGTTCGAGTGATGCTGAGCGAGAGCGAGCGCATGGACTACGCAATTTCTGACCAGGATGGTCGATTCCGAATTGCGGCAACTGCCCCAGCAAAGCTTCCAATAGTCAATGCTCTCCTTGAAAAGCACAAGGGTGAGCCAACTTTGATTATTGGTCAATACCTAGAACAAATTGATCAGGTTTCCTCAGCCTTGGGAATTCCAAAGTTAACTGGCGAAACGCCAGTGGACGAAAGGGAGCAGCTCTTTGCAAAGTTCCGCCGCGGTGAGCTAACCGCGCTAGTGGTCTCCAAGGTGGCTAACTTCAGCATCGACCTTCCCGAAGCTTCGGTTGCGCTACAAATCTCTGGGGCCTTTGGATCTAGGCAAGAGGAAGCCCAGCGTTTGGGGCGCCTGCTACGACCCAAGGCAGATGGCCGCTCCGCAGCCTTCTACACGCTGGTCAGTAGAGACACCGTGGAACAAGACTTTGCCCAGAACCGCCAGCGATTTTTGGCCGAACAGGGCTACTCCTACGAAATCTTGGATTCGGATTCCATCTGACATCCAGATAGTTCTCAGGAATCTGTCAGATAAATCCTGCAAACTTTCCCCATGGAAGCTGTGAAAGTACTTGTAGTTGACGATGAACCAAACATCAGAGACCTGCTCTCTGCCAGCTTGCGTTTCGCAGGCCACCAAGTAGCAACTGCCGCAAACGGAACCGATGCCGTCACTCGAATTGTTGACTGGCAACCAGACATCGTCCTGCTGGACGTCATGTTGCCAGATGTGAGTGGCTTTGGAGTCACCAAGAAAATCCGCGGCATGGGTATTGAAACCCCAATTCTTTTCCTTACCGCAAGGGATGACACCGAAGACAAGATCACGGGTCTAACCGTTGGTGGCGATGACTATGTGACTAAGCCGTTCAGTCTCGATGAGATCATGGCTCGCATTCAAGCAATTCTTCGTAGAACAAGTAAGGACGGCATAGCTGGATCCACTATCCAGGTTGGCGAACTCGTAATCAATGAAGACGCTCACGAAGTAACCGTGAAGGGTGAGTCTGTAGAGCTCTCCCCCACTGAATATCAATTGCTGAGATACCTTGCGACGAATCCAAACCGAGTGCTCACCAAGGCACAAATCTTGGATCACGTATGGGAATACGACTTCAACGGCGAAATGGGAATCGTAGAGAGCTATGTCTCATATTTGAGAAAGAAGCTTGACCCGCTTAGCACAGAGCCACTGATTGTTACCAAGCGTGGCGTTGGATACATGCTCAAGGCTCCAAAGTAAATTGCAGAACAAATTAGCCCGAGCCTGGGAGCGAGTATCGCTTCGGGCCAAACTGACCTCGCTCGCGGTCGGGCTAATTGGTTTACTGCTGATTGTTTCCAGCTCCGGAACTGTTGCGCTACTGAGCACATATCTCCAAAGAAACACTGACACTCTGCTAACCGCCACTGCAGTGACGCTGAAAAACGAAAACCCCCTTCAACTAGAACAGAGAATTACATCCGGTAGGGTCTCCCTGCCGTCGCTACCCAGTGATTACTACATTGCAATCCTGGCGTCCGACGGAACCCAGTTTCTGGGATTGGTTGCCTCGAGGCAGTTCGACAGACAGGTTCCCAATTTTGATTCGCTGAATCTAGAGGCTGTGATTTCCACTCAGGGCATTCCCTTTGACGTTGAGGTGCGTAATCCAAATGGCAGAGATGTCGAATGGCGTGTGGTCGCTATGCCTTTGGAGAGGGCCAATGGCTCCGTAGTGGTTGCACTACCAATTGAGACCAATCGCCAGATCATCAACGAATATGGCCAAATTGGTGGACGATTCGGGATCTTTCTGTTGCTTCTGAGCGGTCTAAGTATTTGGGTAACGATCTCGTCAGCGCTTCGCCCGCTGCGAGAGGTAGAGCGAACTGCCGCTGCAGTGAAGTCTGGCGATTTTTCGAAGCGCCTCATGCAGCGCAATGAGAAGACTGAAATTGGCAGACTGAACCGAGCTCTGAACTCGATGCTTGATGGGATTGAGAGCGCCTTCAAGGGAAGAGACAAGACCCTGGATCAAATGCGCAGGTTCGTCTCAGATGCCAGCCACGAGCTGCGCACCCCGCTGGTCACAGTGAGAGGTTATGCGGAGCTTTACAGAATGGGTGGCATCAAAAAGAAAGAAGACGTCGCCGAGGCGATGTCAAGGATTGAAAGCGAAGCGATTCGCATGTCTGGTCTTGTGGAGAGCCTGCTCACCCTGACTCGCATGGATGAGCTTGAGAATCTCAAGTTTGAAGCTACCAATCTAAATGAATTGATCCAGTCGGTGACCAAGGATGCACAGGTAGCTAACCCGAAGTTGAATTTTGAAATCCAAGCCGAGCAAGAAGTGACCATCGCTGCCGATGCCAATCGCGTGCAACAGGTTTTGGTGAACTTACTCAGTAACGCCTCCCGCTTCGCTCCCCCGAAGTCAACAGTTGAGGTAATTCTGCAGCAGCACAAGAACTGCGCAGTAATCTCGGTTGTAGACCACGGAGAAGGAATTCCCGAGAGCTATCGAGACAAAGTCTTTGACCGATTCTTCCGAGCGGACAACTCTAGAAACCGTGAGACCGGTGGTTCAGGCTTGGGTCTCGCGATTGCAAAATCGATTGTCACTTCACACCACGGAAAAATCTGGGTCGAAGAAACCAAGGGTGGTGGAGCCACGTTCAAGGTAGAGCTTCCAATAAGCCAACCAAAATAGTTATTCACAATCTGAATTCCAAATAACCAAAGTCGGATTCTTTCCTTGAGAATCTCTTCTCATGACTCAATTCTTTGTAGATCCAAATCGAATTCACGATGGTAACGCCCAGATTCAATTGACCATTTCGCGCTTACAACAAGAAATCACATCGCTGCAATCACAGCTGATGGCCATGCAAGCTTCTTGGCAGGGCATCGCGTCAAACTCATTTCAAGAACTCTTCCAACGTTGGAAGGTCACTTCTGATTTGGTAGAGACTCAACTTGGCCAACTCGGACAAGCACTTGCACTGGCAGCTAATCAATACTCTGAAACCGAAATGGCAAATCAGCGATTGTTTATGTGAAACAAAAAAGCGGGTGGCTTTCGCCACCCGCTTCGCTGTGTTTGGGAACTTTAGAAGTCCATTCCTCCGCCTTCGCCACCTGCAGGCATTGCAGGAGCTGGCTCTGGCTTCTCGGCAACAACTGCCTCGGTGGTTAGGAACAAACCTGCAATGGATGCAGCGTTCTGCAATGCGGAACGAGTCACCTTAACTGGGTCGTTGATTCCTGCCTTCAGCATGTCAACGTATTCACCAGTGGCGGCGTTTAGGCCCTGACCATCTGGAAGGTTAGATACCTTCTCAGCAACTACGCCTGCCTCTAGACCTGCGTTGATTGCGATCTGCTTTAGTGGTGCAGAGATTGCAACCTGAACAATTTTCGCTCCGGTTGCCTCGTCGCCAGTTAGCTTGAGGTCATTGAATGCAACCTTGCCGGCCTGGAGTAGTGCAACTCCACCACCCGCGACAATGCCTTCTTCAACTGCGGCCTTGGCGTTACGCACTGCATCTTCGATGCGGTGCTTGCGCTCCTTTAGCTCAACTTCGGTTGCCGCTCCAGCCTTGATGACTGCAACACCACCCGCAAGCTTTGCTAGGCGCTCCTGAAGCTTCTCGCGGTCGTAGTCGGAGTCAGTAGTTCCAATTTCGCGGCGAATCTGCTCAACGCGACCCTTGATCTGGTCTGCGTCACCGGCACCCTCAACGATGGTGGTCTCGTCCTTGGTAATTACCACCTTGCGAGCTCTTCCAAGCATTGCAAGGTCGGTGTTCTCAAGCTTTAGGCCCACCTCTTCGGCAATTACCTGTCCACCGGTCAAGATTGCGATGTCCTGCAGCATTGCCTTGCGGCGGTCTCCGAAACCTGGAGCCTTGACAGCAACTGATTTGAAGATTCCGCGAATCTTGTTTACAACCAAAGTTGCAAGTGCTTCACCCTCGATGTCCTCGGCGATGATTAGCAGTGGCTTACCTGCCTGCATAACCTTGTCGACAACTGGTAGCAGATCCTTCATGTTTGAGATCTTGCTGTTTGCAATCAGGATGTATGCGTCCTCGAGGATTGCTTCCTGACGCTCAGGGTCGGTCACCATGTAAGCGGATACGTAACCCTTGTCAAAACGCATACCTTCGGTTAGTTCTAGCTGAATACCGAAAGTGTTTGACTCCTCAACGGTTACAACACCTTCCTTACCAACCTTGTCGATTGCCTCGGCGATGATCTCACCGATGGTGGTGTCACCAGCAGAGATAGATGCGGTAGCAGCAATCTGCTCCTTGGTCTCAACTGGAACTGCCATCTTCAAAAGTGCGTTAGTCACAGCTTCGGAAGCCTTGTCGATTCCGCGCTTCAGACTGATTGGGTCTGCACCGGCTGCGACGTTGCGAAGACCTTCCTTTACAAGCGCCTGTGCCAAAACGGTTGCGGTTGTGGTTCCGTCACCTGCAACATCGTCGGTCTTCTTAGCTACTTCTTTAACTAGCTCTGCACCGATCTTCTCGAATGGGTCGCTCAGTTCGATTTCTTTTGCAATCGAGACACCATCGTTTGTGATGGTTGGGGCTCCCCACTTCTTTTCCAGCACGACATTGCGTCCGCGTGGTCCAAGGGTTACCTTCACGGTGTCAGCCAGGATGTTTAGTCCTCGCTCTAGGCCACGACGTGCCTCTTCGTTGAAGTGAATAATTTTTGCCATAAGGGTTTCTCCCGTTTGCGTCTAAGACTTTGGTTTTTAGCACTCAATTCTGATGAGTGCTAACTCATTTTTAGCACTCTAAGCCCCCGAGTGCAAGTGAAGGCCGGCCCCGTTTCCGGGAACCGGCCTTCGCCTATAGCTAAATCTGTTAGCTGATTACGTTGACGTTTTCAGCCTGTGGGCCCTTGTCGCCAGTCTTGACGTCAAATTCAACCCGCTGGTTTTCCTTCAGCTCGCGGTAACCCTGAGACTGAATTGCCGAAAAGTGCACGAACACGTCTGGTCCGCCATCCTGGGTTATAAAGCCAAAACCCTTTTCGGAGTTGAACCACTTTACGGTTCCTTGTGCCATTTGTTTCTCCTGTTGCTAAAGCTGCATCCGCGTAATTCACGGAATGCATCGGGCTTCAACAATTTCGGCTGTCCCAGCTCGACAAGCGCGAGTCTACCTATTTATGGGACTCTGCGATAGTTATTTTTCCAAGGAAGTGGATAGGTTACCGAAGGGTTATAAACCCTAAGGCAAGGAGTTTTTGGTGGAATACAAGGTATTTAAGACCGACGAACAGTGGCGCAGTGAGCTGGATGCCTTTGAGTATCAGGTCTTGCGCCTGGCTGGAACCGAGCGCCCCTATACCGGAGAGCTCCTGGAAGAGCACCGCCAGGGCAGTTTCCACTGCCGCGGCTGCGATGCCTTTTTGTTTGAAAGCGACACCAAGTTTGATTCGCACTGCGGTTGGCCAAGCTTCTATAAGCCTCAGGACAATAAGGCTATTGAATACATTGAAGATCGCTCTCACGGCATGCTTCGAACCGAGGTTCGCTGCGCAGCCTGCGGCTCGCACTTAGGTCACGTATTCGATGATGCCCCGCAAACCCCAACTGGAGACAGATACTGCATAAACTCCGTCAGTCTCACCTTCAAACCTAAAAACTGACCAACCGAT
Source organism: Actinomycetota bacterium (assembly GCA_041169705.1). Taxonomy (GTDB): domain Bacteria; phylum Actinomycetota; class Actinomycetes; order Actinomycetales; family Microbacteriaceae; genus Aquiluna. The sequence continues at coordinate 1,749 of JBEEIU010000079.1, read as the reverse complement.
AGCATCGAGAAGTTAGCTAGGAGGCCACTTGCTCGGGCTGGGAACAATTCTTAATGTCATCGCAATCGTCGCCGGAGCAACCCTGGGTGTTCTAATTGGCGATCGCCTCCCAGAAAAAATGTCCCGTGTGCTAACAGATGCCATGGGTTTGGTGGTCCTGGTTATCGGTGCACTTAATCTGATGGCACTTTGGGATTCAGAATTTGTTGCGGCGGTAACTAGCGCAGGAACTTTATTGGTAGTGCTTGCCGCTTTACTAATCGGTGGGATCACCGGGTCACTTCTAAAGATTGAAGAGCGCCTCGAAGAGTTTGGTGCTTGGCTGCAAAAAAGAACCAGCAAAAACGGAACCGGCGATAAACAGAAATTCATTGAAGGGTTTGTGAACGCATCATTGCTATTCACAATCGGACCGATGGCGGTCTTGGGTGCCCTGTCGGATGGTCTTGGTCAAGGAATTGAAACCCTCGCACTTAAATCAACGCTCGACGGATTTACATCAATTGCATTTGCCGCAGCTCTGGGTTGGGGAGTTGCTTTCTCTGCTTTGCCGGTGGGAATCTGGCAGGGACTTCTAACGGTGGTAGCCGCATTCGCAGGAGCGCTCATGCCAGCAGCGGTGGTTGCCTCAATAACTGCAACCGGTGGAATTTTGCTTTTGGCAACTGGTCTTAGAGTCCTTCAGATTCGCATGGTCAGTGTCGCAGCATTGCTTCCCGCACTCATAGTTGCCCCACTGGTCACACTTTTGGTCGACGCGATTCTCTAGCATTCATGGCGCCTGGTGATAGCGTCATGCCATGCGAATCAAAAAATGGGTTGCGATTTCCTCTGTCACCGCATTGCTAGTTGTCTCCGGTGGCGCTCTAGCGCTGGGTGATTACGTCTACACCTCCGGAACCACGGTTCCTTGCGCGATAAACGAGGACGATAAGAAGCACACCCCCGCCGAGTTTTACACCGGCGGAAAAGGTAACGGCCCATTTCCAGGGGATGGCTGGGACAAGTGGGTTGGTCACGACCTCAGTTCGTGGTGGCTCACAGATGTTGACTACGAGGCCGTAACTATCCCGGTTGATGAAAACGTTGAGCTTTCTGCATGGTGGATTGCTCCCTACTTGAGTGAATCCAAGCGAACCGTGATCGTTACTCACGGCATTGGAACTTCCAGACGCGATTACACCTCGCTGCTGTCTACAGCCATGTTGGTTCGCGGGGGATTCAACGTTCTGCTCGTTGATCAGCGCGACACCGGGGAATCAACCTGCACCGACGGTCGTCACTCCGCAGGGCAAGAAGAGTCTTCGGATTTTGCAGTTGTTGCCCAATGGCTTGTGGATCAACAGCAAATCCCTAGCTCCGCAATTGGCATGTTTGGAATTTCCGGTGGAGCGGTATTGACCGGATTCCTTCCAGCAAAGACTGAGAATGTTGCTGCCTTTGCAATGGAGGGTTCAATCTTTGACTTCAACTCGGCAGCCACTCAAGAGGTTGAATACCAGGGCTTCCCAGGATTCCTGTGGCAATTGGCTCTAGCCGCGGCTCAAATTCTGCACGGCGTAAACCTAAGCGAGACTTCCGCGCAGCAGGGCATTGAAGCAGCCGGCGACAGACCAATACTTATCCTCCACGGAGACGCGGACCAGAGATTGAAATATCAGTCTTCGGTTGATTTCTATAACTACGGAAAATCCGTCGGCGCAAATGTTCGACTCGAAACATTTGAAGGGGCAGACCACACCGAAGGAA
>JBEEIU010000078.1:0-4411 GCA_041169705.1 Actinomycetota bacterium | reverse complement strand
GGATGTAAACCGCGTAGTGCTGGACATCACCTCCAAGCCACCTGGAACCATCGAATGGGAGTAAGTGTTTTTGGTCACCGCGGTGCCTGCGGTTATTTGCCCGAAAACACCATGCCGTCTTTTGAACTCGGCTTCGAGCTTGGTTCCGATGCCATCGAATTTGATGTGGTGCTAACCAAGGACTCTGTGCCGGTGATTCTGCACGACATCGACCTCACCAAAACCACCAACATCGTTTCACACCCAGCGTTGCCAACCTCGGTTTACGAAGTTACTCTCGAGGAATTGAAGCAGCTTCGAGTTATGGAGCGATACCCGGAGAACAGAGTTGAATCGGCAAAGTTCAGCGGTCAGTTTGAGATCCCAACGCTTCGGGAACTACTTGCCAATCCAAAATTCGATGGCACACACCTAATCCTGGAGCTCAAGGACGGCAAGGAACTTCACTCCAGGGGCTTGGATCTCGTCGGAGCGGTTGCTAAGGAACTAGTTTCCTCAAACTGGCAGGAGCGCGGAATCCAGTTAACGGTCGAGAGCTTCGAGTTCTCAATTTTGAAAAATGCAAAGACCGCCTTCGGCGGAGAGATCGACTTCGTCTTTCTTTCCGCTCCAGGAACCTTACCAGCGGGTCGAACTTCCTTGGAGGACGACCTTCTGAAAGAGATTGCGACTGAATTTGATGGAGTGTCGGTAGCCATCGAGATGCTCTGGGAAAACGAATTCGTGACCAGAGCTAAGGCCTTGGGGCTGAAGGTATTTACCTACACCGCACGAATCGAAACAGCACCTGGAGATGTCGAAACTTGGTTTGAAAAGCTCGCGCTGAGCGGTGTGGATGGAATCTTTGCCGACCAACCAGACCGGCTAATCAAAACCGTCACCCGGCTGTCCTAAGCTACCTCAGATGCAATTAGACCTCTTCCCTCAAAACGACCCAGACGCCCTGTTGGCAGGATTGAATCCGCAGCAGCGCGAGGCTGTCGAATATCGAGGTCGAGCACTGCTCATCGTGGCCGGAGCAGGCAGTGGTAAGACGAGGGTTCTCACCCATCGAATCGCGCATTTTTTAGCCCAGAAAGAGCTCTGGCCATCGCAAATCTTGGCCATCACATTTACCAATAAGGCTGCGGCCGAGATGCGCGATCGCGTTGAACAGCTAATCGGTGCATCGAGTGAGGGAATGTGGATCAAGACTTTCCACTCCGCCTGCCTTCAGATTCTGCGTCGCGAGGCAGATCGGCTCGGGCACGACTCGAACTTCACGGTTTATGACACCGGAGACACCAGGGCACTGCTGAAGCGTTTGCTTCGCGAAGCCGGCGCAGAAGATGCAGACATCAAACCGCAGCAGGCGGCGGCCATCATCTCAAACGCCAAGAACGAACTTAGAGACGCAGAAGATTTTGCTCGCAATGCCGATCGTTCAAACCCTAAGGAGCGCATCGTTGCCGAGGTGTTCCAGGCTTATGAGCGAGAGCTATTGCGTAATAACGCCTTTGACTTCGATGACTTGATTTCAGAAACTGTTGGGCTTCTCAGAGCTCACCCTGAAGTCAGAGCTCGCTACCAAAAGCGCTTCCGTCACCTTTTGGTAGATGAGTATCAAGACACCAACCACGCGCAGTACGCACTGATTCGCGAGTTCACCAGGCCGCTGCCGGATGACTATGCAAACTTTGACGAGCGCACCGGTGAGGTTTTGCCACCCGCGCAATTGACCGTGGTGGGTGACTCGGATCAGTCTATCTACGCCTTCCGAGGTGCTGACATTAGAAACATCACCGAGTTCGAGCGAGACTTTCCAGGGGCGCAGACCATTCTGTTGGAGCAGAACTACCGCTCGACTCAGAACATCCTCTCCGGTGCAAATGCGGTTATCTCGCAGAACCCATATCGCCCCGCTAAGAACCTATGGACTGACCAGGGTAGCGGTGAGTTGATTTCGATTTTCACCGGCTTTGATGAGCGCAACGAAGCCGCCTACGTGGTGGATCAGATCAAGCAGCTTCACTCCGAGGGCACCAACTTCCGAGATATCGCAATCCTTTATCGCACCAACGCGCTAACCCCGTCTTTGGAAGCCGAGCTCAAGAGTCAACTGATCCCATATGCCGTAATTGGTGGCTTGAAGTTCTTTGAGCGCAGGGAAATCAAGGACGCCCTGGCCTACCTCACCGTTATTTCGAATGCTCGAAATGATGAGGCTGCAAGAAGAGTTCTAAATGTTCCAGCTCGTGGCATCGGTGAAAAAACCGAACTCAAGATTGCCCAGTACGCCCGCGAGAACGAAATGTCATTCCGACAAGCGCTGTCCTTTGGAGGGCAGCTTGGGCTTGGTCCAAAGCTAACTGCATCGGTCGAGGGCTTTGGTGAATTGCTAAATGAACTAGATGCTCTATCTGCAACCGAGGGTCCAGCCGAAGTGCTGAAGCTTGTGCTTGAGCGCAGCGGATATCGTGCTTCGCTGGAAGGTTCTCGAGACCCCCAGGATGAAGCCCGAGTCGAAAACCTAGATGCTCTATTAGGCCAACTTTTTGATTGGCAAGCCAATAACCCAGAGGGCACGCTGGCGGACTACCTCGCAGAGATCACTCTGGCTGCAGCGGCCGATGAGATCGAAGATGAGTCGGGCAGCATTTCCCTGATGACCCTGCATACCGCCAAGGGACTGGAGTACCAGGTGGTGTTCCTAATTGGGCTTGAGCAGGGAACCCTGCCACACGTCAGATCTTTCGATGAACCCGGGGGACTGCAGGAAGAGCGTCGTTTGATGTACGTGGGCATGACTCGAGCCAAGCAGAAGCTATACATTTCTCACGCCCTGCAGCGCACGCTGTTTGGTAACACCGCATCCTTTATCCCCTCTAGTTTCCTAAGCGATATTCCAAGCGAACTTTGCGATCAGGTTGGGGCTGAGCGTCGCGAACTGAGGGCAGCCAGCACTCCACCGGTGCGTTCTAGCTGGCAGGGGGCGGTAAACACCCCGGCTGCGATTCGAGACAACAAAGACCTAGAACTTGCAGTTGGTGATTCCGTGCAGCACGACTCTTTTGGACAGGGTCGGGTAATCGCGGTCGCTGGCAGTCCACCCAAGCAAACCGCTGAGGTTAGGTTCGACTCCGGCGTAACCAAGCGATTACTGGTGAAAATGGCACCAATTACCAAGCTCTAGCCCTAATCGGGTGGGCGAATTCACTAGACTTACCTAGTTGCCCGCTTACTCTAGAAACGGAAAAACCCGTGGATTTATTTGAATATCAAGCGCGCGATCTATTTGAGAAGTATGGCGTTCCAGTTCTCGCAGGTCGCATCGCAGACACCCCTGAAGAAGCCGAAGAAGCCGCAAAAGCTATCGGTGGAACCGTCGTTGTAAAGGCTCAGGTTAAGACCGGTGGCCGCGGTAAGGCCGGTGGTGTCAAGGTTGCACACTCCCCAGCTGAAGCTCGCGAGAAGGCTGAAGCAATTTTGGGTCTCGACATCAAGGGCCACGTTGTAAAGCGCGTGATGATTGCCCAGGGTGCTTCGATTGACAAGGAGTTCTACTTCTCAGTTTTGCTAGACAGATCAAATCGCACCTTCCTCTCGCTCTGCGCCGTTGAGGGCGGCATGGAGATCGAGCAGCTAGCCGTTGAGCGCCCAGAGGCACTGGCAAAGATTCCAGTATCTGCTGTGCACGGTATCGACAAGGCGAAGGCAGTTGAGATTGCCACCGCGGCTAAGTTCCCAAGCGAACTAATCGATGCAGTATCTGATGTGTTCGTAAAGCTCTACGAAGTATTCAAAAAAGAAGACGCCACCTTGGTGGAGGTCAACCCATTGGTGCTAACCACCGGTGGCGAGATCGTTGCCCTCGACGGCAAGGTTTCTTTTGACGACAACGCTGAGTTCCGTCACGAGCGCGAAAACATGGAGCGCGACCAGCTTGACCCGCTCGAGGCCAAGGCAAAAGAGATGGACCTCAACTACGTCAAGCTTGACGGTGAGGTTGGCATCATCGGTAACGGTGCGGGTCTTGTGATGAGCACCCTGGACGTAGTTGCCTACGCCGGTGAGCGTCACGGCAACGTGAAGCCAGCTAACTTCCTGGACATCGGTGGCGGTGCCTCTGCTGAGGTCATGGCTGCGGGTCTAGATGTAATCTTGAACGACCCTCAGGTTCGCAGCGTATTCGTAAATGTCTTTGGTGGAATCACCGCCTGCGACGCTGTTGCAAACGGAATCGTCGGTGCGCTGAACACCTTGGGTGACCGCGCAAGCAAACCACTGGTTGTTCGACTAGACGGCAACAACGTTGAAGAGGGTCGTCGCATCCTCTCCGAGTTCAACCACCCGCTGGTATCGCTAGCGGACACCATGGATGGCGGAGCCGACAAGGCCGCTCAGTTGGCTAACAAGTAAGGCTTTAGAAATG
>JBEEIU010000077.1:0-6439 GCA_041169705.1 Actinomycetota bacterium | reverse complement strand
CCAACCAAGCGAGCATTTGCCCCAACGGCAACTGAATTTGCCGGAACAGATTTGGTCACTACCGCATTGGCTCCAACGGCTGAATTGTCACCGATTGTTATGGCACCAATGATTTTTGCGCCTGCACCCAAGGTAACGTTATTTCCAATGGTTGGGTGACGCTTCACGGGGTCCAACGTCTTTCCACCCAGGGTTACACCGTGATACATCAAGACGTCATCACCGATCTCGGCTGTTTCGCCGATTACTATGCCAACGCCGTGATCGATCACGAGCCTTCTTCCGATTGTTGCCCCGGGGTGGATTTCAATGCCGGTCCAAAACTTTGCCCAATTAGACACCATTCGAGCCAGGATTCTGAACTTTGCTTTCCAAAGGACATGGGCGACTCGGTGATTCCAAATAGTCCACAGTCCTGGAGAGGTGAGCAAAAGCTCCAGCGCTGACTTTGTGGCTGGATCCTTTGCGAGCCCTGCTCGAATGTCTTCGCGAATACCCATTAGTTTTTGGCCGCGTATTCCTCTTGTAGGTCGCGGTACAAAGTTGAGGAGACGTAGCGCTCCCCAAAAGATGGGATGATCACCACAATCGTCTTGCCCGCAAACTCTTCACGGTGTGCGACTTCTCTTGCGGCCCAAATTGCAGCGCCCGAAGAAATGCCAGCCAGAATTCCCTCTTCTGCCGAGGCGCGTCTCGCGAATTCAAATGCGACGCTGTTAGGTGCTGAAAGCACCTCGTCATAAATGGTTTGGTCCAAAACCGGAGGAATAAAGTTTGGTCCAATTCCGGCCAGCGGGTGACCGGCGGCTTGGCCACCTGTAAGTAGTGGTGAAGCGGCAGGCTGAACCGCGAACACCTTGATGTTTGGGTTGTAGCGCTTCAAGGTCTGACCAGTCCCAGTGATGGTTCCGCCGGTTCCCGATCCTGCAATAAGAGCGGCTACTTGACCATCGGTGTCTCGCCAGATTTCTTCACCGGTGGTGTTTCGGTGGATTTCTGGACCGGCTGGGTTTTCAAACTGCTTGACCAGGACAGACCCTGGAATTTCTTTTGCTAGCTCTTCAGACTTTGCGACCGCTCCAACCATGCCCTCGGCGGCCGGAGTGAGAACAACCTCTGCTCCATAGGCGCGCAATAGGATTTTGCGCTCAAGACTCATGGAGTCGGGCATCGTGATGATTACTCGATAGCCACGAGCTGCCCCCACCATTGCGAGTGCAATTCCGGTGTTTCCGCTGGTGGCTTCAATAATGGTTCCGCCTGGGGAAAGCTCACCGGAGGCTTCTGCGGCGTCCACCATCGCAATCCCGAGACGGTCCTTCACTGAACTGGAGGGGTTATAGAACTCGAGCTTTGCCAAAACCGTCGCTTTGGCTCCATCGGTTACCCGATTCAGCCTTACCAGCGGGGTATTTCCAAATACCTGGGTGATGTTGTCGTAAACCTTCATGATTCTCCAGATTGCTTGAGGACCTTGGAAGTGTAACTGGGAAGCGGGGGAAAGCTTCCCAGATTACTTCTCGTTACGGCTTTCAGGCCCTATTCAGAATGCCCAGTTAGCCTAGCGGGGCTATGAAATCCATTGTCTTGACCGCCACCGTGCTGGCCACCCTGTCCCTTACCGCCTGTTCCCCTGCTGAAATCGCCAGCAATGCTGCTGATGCAGCGGCCTGCTCGGCGACCCATGCTTCGTTGGAGACGCTCTCCGGACTTTACCGAGATGGCCTGGTTGATTCCGGCGTTATCGAGCAGGTTCAAGCCCTGATCGGCGAACCAGTGCAGGCACTGCTTTCTTCCGGTCTCGCTCAAGACTTCAAGGAACTCGGGGAGATTATTTCGGCCAGCGGACCAGCCGAGGAGACTGCGCAGAAGATAGACACTTTGGTGGCGGACATAAAGGTTCGCTGCGAAGCAGTGGGAGTGACCTTCGCGGAATAACTAGCTCTAGGCTTTGACCATGAGCCAAGAATTCCATCCTGATCGCAACCTCGCCATGGAATTGGTGAGAGCAACAGAGGCCGCAGCAATCAGATCCTTTCCGTTTATTGGCAAGGGAGATAAAAATGCGGCTGACGGGGCAGCCGTCGACGCCATGCGAGCCTTTCTTGGAACCGTAAATTTCGAAGGCTTGGTCGTAATTGGCGAGGGTGAAAAAGATAATGCCCCGATGCTTTTCAATGGAGAGGTAGTCGGAACAAAAAACGGTCCGAAGGTCGACATAGCTGTTGACCCGATTGATGGCACCAGCCTCACTGCAGCGGGACGCCAGAACGCAATTTCTGTTATTGCAGTTTCAGATCGCGGTTCCATGTTGGATGCATCGGCGGTCTACAAGATGAACAAGTTAGTTGTTGGCAACTCCGGCATCGGAGTGTGTGACATACGCATGCCAATCTCGGAAAACGTCAAAGAGTTTGCGAAAAAAACCAAGAAACCAATAGAGGAAATTGTTGTCGCGGTGCTGGATCGCGAATACAACCAGGAATTCATTGAGCAAATTAGATCTGTTGGTGCTGCGGCCAGGCTCTTCAGAGACGGGGACGTTGCGATGGGAATTCAAGCCGCGCAACATGACTCGCGCGTAGACATTTGCTATGGAGTTGGTGGCTCACCCGAGGGAATCGTCACCGCGTGTGGAATTAGAGCACTGAACGGTCAGATTCAGGGGATTCTTCACCCGCAGTCTGAGCAAGAAAAAGAAAACGGTAAAGCGGCGAATCTGGAATTTGATCACGTTTACGAAATGAACGACATGGTGTCCAGCGATAACACATTTTTTGTTGCAACCGGTGTAACGGATGGTTCAATGCTCTCCGGAGTCAGAAAAAGCGGAAACTACATCTTGACCGAGTCAATTGTGATTCGCGGAAAGAGTGGAACGGTTCGAAAGGTATATGCCGAATACTTGGCTAGTCGTTGGACTTAGCCTTTAGCTCGTCGTCTATAAAGTGATTCTTTCTAATTTGAAAAGCAATCACGCTGGCAATGGCTGCAACCGTAACAAATACCCAAAGCGCCAGATTCCAATTTCCAGTTAGCTCCCTAAGCACTCCAAAAGCAAACACCACGATGGCTGCCGTTGAATAGCTGACACCCTGGCCGAACGCGCTTACCGCTAAAACTGTTGAGCGTTGCCTGGAGCGAAGATTGAAAAGCGTAAGGGCTAGCGGGAACATGGTTGGGCCTAGCCCCATGACAATCATCACCAGCCACAGAAGTTCTTTTGGCGCAAAGATCAAACCAAGGGAACCGGTGAATGCCATCACTACCGAGAACCAAACGATTCCCGTCTGAGACTTCTTGTATTTGTCGGCCAGAATCGGAACCACCAAAGAAGCAGGCAACCCCATCAGGGCGAAAAGTGAAAGTAGTGCGCCGCCCTCTGCCGGCGTCACACCGTTATGTTCGACCAGTATCAGCGGCATCCAGGCAAACGCCACGTAGCCAAAGATGGAGGTCATCATCTGAGTTCCGGCAATAGCAAGGGCCGTAGGTGATCGCCAAATCTTTTTGACGGGTGTTACCTTGTCCTCTTCCAAAGTTGCCGGCTTGCTATTTGGTAAGAGCGTGGCGAGGGGAATCATGGTGAGAATCGCCATGATGGCCCATTGCCCCAGGGCGATGCGCCAATCAAATGCCTCTGCCATGGGAACAGCGATTAGGGATCCAAGAGTTGCTGAGACCGCGGTGAGAGTTATGTAGAAGCTGGAAACGATCCCCACCCGGTTTGGGAAGTATTTCCTCACCATAACTGGAAGCAAAACATTCCCAATTCCAGCTCCTAGCAAGCTCAGCAAAGAACCTGCAAACAAAGAAGAAGAATCCCATGCGAGCGCTCTTAGTAGATGCCCCAAAACAATCATTGCGACGGTTACTCCCAGAGTCTTTTCAACGCCAAGTCGCTTAGCAGGTCTCGAGGAAATCGAAGTTGCAAGTGCAAACGAGAGGGGAGCCGCAATCCCCAAGAGCCCAATGGTGATTATCGGCAGCGGGATATCCACGCTAATGAAGCCAACTATGGGGGAGAGAGAAGAAACTGCCGTCCGCAAGTTAAATGCGAGTAAAGCTATTGCAGAAATTGCAAAGAGTTTTTTTGCGTTGGTTTGCAATTATTTATTAAAGTGCGTCGCGATATGCCTGGTGCAGCAGCCCGTTGGTTGCCAAAACCGACTCGGTGTCTTCCTTTAGATCTCCGTAAAGTCCGGTAAACGAACCGCCCGCCTCACGAATGATTGGAACCAAAGCCGCCCAGTCATAAATTTCTAGATCGTGTTCCGCAACTGCGTCGATTGCGCCCTCGGCCAGCAACATGTAACTGTAGAAGTCACCAAATGCTCTGGTTCTCCAGACCTTGCGATTAATTTCCACAATCTTGTCGAGCTTTCCAACCTGATCCCACATCTGTAGTGAGTTATAGCTGAAGTAAGAGTCTGACAATTCTGAAACTTTCGAAACCTGAATTCGCTTGGTCTTACCATCGGCGTATTCGGTGTGCGCACCGTATCCCTTGCCAGCCCACCAAGTTCTTTGCAGTGCAGGAGCAGAAACCACACCCACGGTGATCTCACCTTTTTCTCGAAGTGCAATGAGGGTGGCCCAGATCGGAACTCCGCGCAGGTAGTTGACGGTTCCATCAATTGGGTCGATGATCCAACTTCTCTCTTGCGGGTCGGTGTTTTCGTATTCCTCACCAATGATCTGGTCATCCGGGCGCTCATTGGCCAAGGTTCTGCGCAGAGCAGCTTCGACTTCCTTGTCAGCATCGGTTACCGGAGTGCGGTCAGGTTTGGTTTCAACCTGAAGATCGGATGCACGGAAACGCTTCATGGAGATTTGGTCTGCGATCTCTGAAAGTCTGATCGCCAGGGATAGGTCGTTAGCAATACTCACGGGCGTCACTCTACCGAACTCAGAGATGAAATGAGCCTTCGAAATGAATCGAGACGAAGATGTGATACTTCGCCTCTCTGGGAAGCTTCATCTAGTTCGCAATCTGGGGCATCGGCTAGGTGTGAACAATCTCTAGGGCAGGCCTGGGCTGCATCATGCAGGTCCCTAAACCCCTCCAGGAGCCCCTGGACTGAAATAGCGCTCAGCCCAAATGTCCTAATTCCCGGAGTGTCAATCAGCCACCCCCCGTGAGCCCAAATCGCCCTTGCCGACGAGGAGGTGTGCTTTCCCTTGCCGGTGACCTCGTTTACCTCGCCGGTTGTCCTAGCGAGTTCCGGGGCCAATTGGTTCACCAGAGTTGTCTTTCCTACTCCCGAGTGGCCAACGAAAACTGTTTTGTGATCTTTCATCAGACTTGCAAGTTCTGCCAGAGCGGGAGCATCTCTTCGCGTTTTCACAATCTTGAGATCAAAACCGGTGAATTTCTCCAGGAAGTCGCTCGGATCCGCCAGGTCACACTTTGTGACACAAAGCACTGGGCTTAGTCCGGCATGGAACGCCGCCACCAGATATCTATCTACTAGTCGAGCTCGCGGTTCGGGATCTGCTGCCGCAACGACAATCACCAGTTGATCCGCGTTTGCAACAATTGCCTGCTCATTCCCTTCGCCGTCTTCGGCCGATCTTGTTAGCAGCGAAACCCTCGGCTCCACGCGAACAATTCGAACCAGAGCGTCTTTCTGTGAAGAGATTTCTCCGTCTATTGCAACTCGATCGCCAACTACTGCGCCTTCTTTGCGAAGTTCTTTTGCAAGGGTCGCGAGTACCTCAACGCCCGAGTCCATCAGAACTCGATAGCGGGCGAGGTGGACCTCGAGCACCATACCGATTGGCGCGTTTTCAAAACTTGGGCGTCGCTTAGTTCTCGGTCTTGAACCCTTGGGGTTTGGCCTTACTCTCACATCATCTTCATCGAGATCGTGGCCATTGTCTGGCTCATAGAGCCAGCTCATTTCGCCTCGAGCATTTCTTTCCAGAGGGTTGCGAATTCAGGCATGGTCTTGGAAGTGGTTTCGATGTTCTCCACAACAATTCCGGGGATCCTCAGTCCAATGATTGCGCCTGCGGTTGCCATGCGATGGTCCTCGTAGGTTTCCCATGTGCAACCGTGAAGAGCGCTTGGCTCAATGATCAAACCATCAGAGGTTTCGACTGCCTTGCCACCGGCTCTGTTTATCTCTGTAGCGAGCGCATGCAGCCTGTCGGTCTCGTGGCCCCTTAGGTGAGCAATGCCGCGCAGTTGCGAAGGCGAATCCGCAATCGCAGCCAGTGCCGCAATTACTGGAGCAAGTTCGCCACCAATCGAAAGGTCGATATCTATGCCGTGAATTTCTCCAGTAGAGCTAACCGTCAAGACATTTTTTTCAAGCTTCACCGAGGCACCCAGCATCGGAAGGATGTTTAGGAACTCATTTCCAACCTGGGTGGTTTGGTTTGGCCAGTTAGGTATTGAAACACTGCCTCCCGCGACCATCGCTGCCGCAAGGAA
>JBEEIU010000076.1:0-4857 GCA_041169705.1 Actinomycetota bacterium | reverse complement strand
TTCGGAACTCTTGCATTAAGTCCCCAACGGAAAAGTATTCTCCTGTGCCAATTTCGCTGTAGAGCAACCTGTTCATGCGAACCAAGTTGCTTTCGTAGCGCAGCGCCAGACCTCCAGAAATGTTCCCGAGGGCTAGTTCCAGCTCTGCTTCAGTGATTCCGGTTTTTGAAAGACTGGCCAGTTCGGAGTTCATTAGGTCCAAAACCTGCTCGGCATTCTCATGCGCGCAGCCGGCATACATCCCAAAGTACCCGGCATCGGCATACCCTTGCTGATACGAATACGTGGAATAGGCAAGACCACGCTCTTCGCGAATTTTTTGATAGAGCCTTGAGCTCATTCCTCCACCAAGAACGGTATTCAGCACTCCAAGGGCAAATCTTCTGGGGTCATCTCCAGCAATTGACTGAGTTCCCAGCAAAAGATTTGCCTGGGCTACAGACTTCTCAACAAAACTAAACTGCTTAGCTTTTGGAAGTCCTGATACCGAAACCGCTCTTCGCGCACTTGGCTCGGAAGTTTCACTGAGCCACCCAACCGGCTCCAAAGCGGCCTGGACCAATGCCACTAAATCCTCATGCTTCACAGCTCCAGCCGCCGTGACCACCAAGTTGTTCGGAACGTAGTGTTGTTTGTAGTGCTCCCAAACCGATTCTCTGTCGACGGCCAGAATGGTTTCTTTGGTGCCACCAATCGGACGCCCAAGTTCGTGACCCGGCAACAAGGACTCGGCAAGTGCCTCGTGAGCTACGTCTTCTGGATCGTCCTCGTTCATGGCGAGCTCTTCCAGAATCACAGTTTTTTCCGTGGCAAAATCTTGCGGATCTATAACTGCGGATGTGAACATGTCTGCCAAAACTTCAACCGCGAGAGGCAGCGCCTGGGCCTGAACTCGGGCGTAATAGGAGGTGTACTCCTTTGCCGTTGCGGCGTTGGCCGAACCTCCAACCGAGTCAAATGCAACCGAGATATCTCTCGCAGAGCGATTCGGGGTTCCCTTGAAAAGTAAATGCTCTAAGAAGTGAGTCGAACCAAAATGACCATCTACTTCGTCTCGAGAGCCCACTGCCACCGAGAAGGAAATTCCTACGCTATGGGTTGCGGGCACTTCTTCAGTCAAAATGCGAACACCGCTGGGAAGCACGGTCCGACAGACACGTGCACCCTCAGCGGTGAACTCGATGGATTTGTTTAGTTCGAAAAACACTTACTCTTCGTCAGCGCTCTCGGCAGCATCGCCCTCAACGACCGGGGTCAGCGAAAGCTTTCCGCGCTCGTCGATCTTGGCAATCTCAACCTGGATCTTCTGTCCAACTTCCAGAACGTCTTCGACGTTCTCAACGCGCTTTCCGGCTAGCTTCTTCAGCTCGGAAACGTGCAGCAGTCCATCTTTCCCTGGAAGCAGAGAGACAAAGGCTCCGAAAGTTGCAAGCTTCACAACAGTTCCTAGGAATCGCTCTCCGACTTCTGGGACGTGAGGGTTAGCAATTGCATTGATGGCAGCCTTGGCAGCATCCGCGGATGGGCCATTGGTCGCACCAATGTAAACGGTGCCGTCGTCCTCGATAGAGATCTCGGCGCCGGTGTCTTCCTGAATCTGGTTGATCATCTTGCCCTTTGGACCAATGACCTCACCGATCTTGTCGACTGGAATCTTCACGGCGATAACTCTTGGAGCATATGGAGACAGCTCATCCGGAGTATCGATGGTCGCGTTCATGGTTTCCAGAATGGTCAGGCGAGCTTCGCGTGCCTGAGTGAGAGCTCCTGCCAAAACCGATGCAGGAATTCCATCCAACTTGGTGTCCAACTGAATTGCGGTTACGAATTCTTTGGTTCCAGCGACCTTGAAGTCCATGTCACCAAGTGCATCTTCAGCGCCCAAGATGTCGGTAAGAGCTGCGTACTGAGTCTTGCCATCTACGTTGTCAGAGATTAGACCCATTGCAATACCTGCAACTGGCGCGCGCAGTGGCACACCGGCATTTAGTAGCGAAAGGGTTGAAGCACAAACTGAACCCATAGAAGTTGATCCATTTGATCCAAGTGCTTCGGAAACCTGACGAATTGCGTAAGGGAACTCCTCGCGAGATGGAAGAACTGGAACCAATGCGCGTTCTGCCAGTGCACCGTGACCAATTTCACGACGCTTTGGAGAACCAACACGTCCAACCTCACCGGTTGAGTAAGGAGGGAAGTTGTAGTGGTGCATGTAGCGCTTTGAAGTTTCTGGAGTTAGTGCATCCAGCTGCTGTTCCATCTTGAGCATGTTCAAAGTGGTGACACCAAGAATTTGAGTCTCGCCACGCTGGAAGATAGCCGAACCGTGTGTTCTAGGAATGACCTCAACCTCGCAGTCCAAGACACGAATGTCTCTAAGACCACGACCATCAATGCGGATACCTTCCTTCAAAACGCGGGTACGCATGACCTTCTTGGTAACTGATTTGTATGCAGCAGAGAACTGGAGCATCTCATCCTCAGAGAGCTTCTGGGCTAGTTCTTCCTTGACCGATGCCTTTAGAGCATCGTCAGCCTCTTGACGAGCCTGCTTGTCTGCGATCTGGTAGACGCGCGCCAATTCAGTTCCGGCCGCAGCCTCGACAGCCGCGTATACCTCGTCTGTGTATGGCAAGAACACTGGATACTCAGCGGTTGGCTTAGCTGCAACTTTTGCAAGCTCGACCTGTGCGCGAACCAATTCCTTGATAAATGGCTTTGCGGCCTCAAGTCCCTGGGCAACAATTTCTTCGGTTGGAGCCTGTGCCCCACCCTTGATTAGGTCCCAGCTGACTTCGGTAGCTTCTGCCTCAACCATCATGATTGCAACGTCTTCTTGACCGTTCTCGGTCACAACGCGACCGGCAACCACCATGTCAAATACAGCATCTGCAAGCTGAGAGTGCTTGGGGAAAGCAACCCACTGTCCGTCAATTAGTGCAACACGAACACCAGCAACCGGTCCAGAGAATGGAAGTCCAGCTAGCTGAGTAGACATTGATGCGGCGTTAATTGCGACCACGTCGTAGAGCTCATCTGGCTCGATTGACATTACGGTCACAACGACCTGAATTTCATTTCGCAGTCCATCCACGAATGAAGGGCGAAGTGGGCGGTCAATCAAGCGAGCAGCAAGAATTGCCGCGGTGCTTGGTCTGCCCTCGCGTCTGAAGAATGACCCAGGAATCTTTCCTGCGGCATACATTCTTTCTTCAACGTCAATGGTTAGCGGGAAGAAGTCGAACTGATCCTTTGGTGCTTTGGATGCAGTGGTTGCTGAAAAGAGCATGGTCTCTTCATCGATGTAGACGGCTGCGGAACCCGCTGCCTGCTGTGCCAAACGGCCAGTCTCGAAACGGACAACTCGCTTACCGAATTTTCCGTTGTCAATTGTTGCTTCTGCGAATTTGATTTCTGGGCCTTCCATGGCCCCTCCTCTTTACTTCAGCGCAAGACAAACCCGCGCAAAGTAATTGCGCTTCGTGCTTACTGGGGAGAAAGGCATTTGCCTAGTGAAGTGCTGGTCGTCAGTAAAAAAGCCTGGGATTCGTAGCCCAGAATCTTCCACCGAGGACCCGCCTTCGGACTCCTTATATAAAAGCGTAACAGCGAAGCGGACAAAAGCCTAGAAACAAATAAGCCCCGCATTTTGCGGGGCTTATTCATGGGAAATTTATCGACGTAGTCCTAGTCGCTCGATTAGCGAGCGGTAGCGGGCAATGTCTACCTGCTGTAGGTAACCAAGCAAGCGACGACGCTGACCAACTAACAGCAGCAGCCCACGACGTGAGTGGTGGTCGTGCTGGTGGTCCTTGAGGTGCTCGGTTAGGTCAGCGATTCTGCGGCTCAGCACAGCAATTTGAACTTCTGGGGAACCGGTGTCACCTGGTTTGGTTGCGTACTGCGCGATAATTTCGCTCTTTACCTTTGGGTCTAATGCCATAGCTGATCCTTTCAAATCCGCTGCGCGGCGCCAAAAACGGGTTTGTCTCTAGCTCTCTTTGTCCGCGGCCGATACACGGCAACCCCGAAAGCTTAGGGGAAAACGGCGGTTTTGGCTAGGCCGTGGTGTTTACATCGCCCTCGGACAAAGGCTGCGGCTCGGCATATTTATTGCCGTCATAGAAGCTGCGGGTTGGTTTCAGGGTGAAAATCAAGAACATGATTGCCACGGCCGCAATCAGAGCAAAGATCGGAACAACCAGAAAAATCACCGGAATCCACTGCTCGGTGGAGAAACCTCCCTCGACATCGGTACCACCGGCGATAACCACAACCCCGATCAGGGCGAAAATGGCATAGAGCCCAGGCACGATTGAGGCGAAGAGCCACTTGGCCGAAAATCCAGCGTCTCTGAAGCGCCTCGCGGTAACCGCAAGGTTAGGCAGAAACAGCACAATCGAAGCTATGGAAGTCAGTGGCGTTGGGGTTGCGGCCAAGTTACTTAGGTCTTCCATCCAGTCGCCGCTAGTGGGTGCAGGTCTCCAGATTGCGCTCTCGAGGGTTCCTAGCACCATGCTCAACAGCACGGTGAATAGGGTCCAGTACCAAAACTCAGACCTCGAAGCGGTGCCCTTGAACTTGGTGTAATTCCTAAATCCAAGCCCAATCGCTTCCACGAAGTTCACTTTTTTACTCATTCGCCATCAACTCCTTAGCCATCGCGACATCCTTAGCAATTTGTGCAACTAAATCTTCCAGGGAAGCGAACTTGGCCCAGGGCCTGACCCGCTTCACATACTCAACGGTAACCACTTTGTCGTAAAGGTCTAGATCATCCCTGCCGATTACGTGAGATTCGACCAGTCTGGGAACTTCTTGAACACTGTCGTTTGTTCCAACCGAGTGTGCCGCGAG
>JBEEIU010000075.1:0-13965 GCA_041169705.1 Actinomycetota bacterium | reverse complement strand
CCGCATTGGTATCTGCAACTACATTCGCGAGTATCTGTTGCGAGAAGAATTGCAGGTTCGAGTCAATTGTGAGATTCAGAGTCCCGCCGTTTTGAGTTGGCTGGGTGATGACATTCGAGGTTGGGATCCTCACACCCTCCGCACTTCTTTCGTATGTCTCTTGCCCATCAACTCCGGCAAGGCACGTGTTGTATTGGCGCTCCATGCCCGCCAGTGGTTCGCCATCAGAGCCCACAAAACCAATCACGTTTCCGGCAACCGCACCATTTGGGTAAAGGCGATCTGCGAATTGATCAAAATAAATCCAAGGGATCTCAAGTACACGAATCTTGTTATACGTCGCGCCATCGACCTTCTTTGCGAGGTTGGAGTATTCCGATTCCCCCTCAAGCTTCTGCAGAAGTTGTGATACCTCCAGGCCAACCAGTGGTGCTAGTTCGGTGGCAATCTGTTCAACACTGCGCTCGGTTCTCACACCATCAACTGTTTTGTAGACCGGACCCACGTTCTTGGGTGCTGCGTTGACGTCATAACGAAACACAGTTCGAGCCAAAACCTGACCGTTCGAGTCCAAAATCTCTCCGCGCAGTGCGGTGAGAGTTCTTGTCACCGAGCGGGATTCAAAAGATTCCTTTTGGATTTCAGCAGCGCGGACGATTTGGAAATCGACCAGTCGAACACCCAGAGCGACAACAACTAAAACCAGAACTATCGCAAAAGCGGTTAGCCTTCCGCCGCCTTTGACGTGGTTACCCATTTGATGCCTATCTGGTTGGTGATGCTGGAATTAAGCCTGTCTTCAAAGGTAAGGCGGGGGTCAAAGCTTCCCCCTGAGCAACACTCCCCTGGGCCACTTCTTCCACCGGTTGAGAAAACTCAATCTCACTGACGTTCACCAGAGCCGAGTTGGCAACAAGATTGGCTGAAACTGCTGCGCTGGATGCGTCAGCAGGCTTGGGCTTACCAAAGACTCGGTCGCTCTCTAGGTCAATCATTACCGAGGCTGGGTTTGCAACCATCCCAAGTTTGTGGGCCGCATCCGCAAGGTTTTGAGGTGAGGCGAGAGAGTCAACCTGCTCAGAAATGATTTGCACCTGAGTTGCAAGGTCGCGCTTTTCACTCTTTAGATCCTTTAGGTAGTAAGCGTCCTGGGTGAGAGCCATGTTCAGAACTAGCTGAACCACCAGGACACCGATGAAACCAAACAGCAAAATGGCTGGCGCGGAGAGCTTCGGCTTGAGCCGTGCTGCTTGCCCCCTAGGAACCATGTACACCGACATTTACCTGACCTCCAGTTTTTCTGCTGCACGTAAGCGCGCCGATGCGCTTCTTGGGTTTTGTTGAAGTTCTGATTCAGATGCGCGCTCAACGCCCTTGGTTATCACCCTCAGGCTTGGAGAGGTTCCGGGAAGTTCTATAGGCATCTCGACCGGGGTCTTGGAGGTTGCCGCGCTCTGGAAGGCCTCTTTCACAATTCCGTCTTCCAGTGAGTGATAAGACATCACAACGATTCGGGCGCCAATGTTTAGCGCTTCGATTGCCTGAGGCAGCGCACGCTCAAGAGCACCAAGCTCGTCATTAACGGCAATTCGAAGGGCTTGATAGACCCGCTTCGCGGGGTGACCCAGAGTTTTCCCTGGCGCTTTCGGAACCACCGCTTCAACGATGCTGTTTAGTTCAGTGGAGCGAGTGACCGGGGACTTTTCACGTTCCGCAATAATCCTTCGAGCGATCTGCGGAGCAAATCTTTCTTCACCATAAATTCGGAAGATACGTGTGAGTTCATTTGCAGTGAGGCTTGCAATTAGGTCAGCCGCGGTCTGGCCCTTGGTCTGGTCCATGCGCATGTCCAGATAAGCATCTTGAGCGTAGGAAAAACCGCGATCTGATTGATCTAGCTGCATAGAGCTCACGCCGAGATCCATCAGAATTCCATCGATTCGCTCTAAAGAGTTAGTGGCTAGGACCTCTTCGATTTGGTCGTAGACACCGAGGAACGGTGTGAAACGGGAACCAAATCTCGCCAAGCGCTCGGAGGCAAGTTCTAGCGCGACCGGGTCGCGATCAATGCCAATCACTGTGAGGTTGTGGAATTGTTCCAGCATGGCTTCGGTGTGCCCACCAAGCCCAAGCGTGCAGTCAATCGCGACTGGGTTTTCGGACCTAAAACCAGGTGCGAGCAAATCAATGCAGCGCTGGAGCATGACTGGGATGTGGATTTGGTTTACCGAGCTGGTCATAACTCTTGGGTCTTTGGCCCTGCATCTCGGTCCCTCTCCGTCTGTGAGCTTGGTTGTTCACAGTCCGACTTCTGGGAAGTAAGCCGGCCCACGGCTAGGGGCCGAAACGCAGGATCAAAACAGTCCCGGAATCACCTCCTCAGCAGTGGTGGCGAAACCTTCTTCGTTGCTGGCTAGGTACTGCTGCCAACTCTGGGCATCCCAGATTTCTGCTCGGGAGCCGACGCCAATAATTACTAGTTCCTTGGTCAAGGAGGCGTACTCGCGCAAGATACCGGGGACCAATACTCGGCCCTGTTTGTCAGGGGTTTCATCCGATGCGCCAGATAGAAAAACACGCATGTAATCGCGGGCCTGCTTCACAGACAACGGCGCGGTCTTTAGCTTCTCTAGGGTGACCGCGAACTCTTTGGCGCTGAACAAATAGAGGCATCTCTCCTGGCCACGAGTGATCACAACCCCGTCAGATAGCTCATCTCGGAACTTCGCGGGCAGTATCAATCGGCCTTTTTCATCGAGTTTTGGGGTGTGCGTGCCTAGCAACATGTCCTACCCCTTTCGATGCATTTTCTCCACTTTACTCCACTTTCCTCCACTTAGATACAAATTAAACGCCTTTTTCCGGGCGTTTTCCAAAGATTTTTCGAAATAAAAAAGCCCCCGTTTCCGGGGGCTTCACTTAGTTTTTTGGCTACTGATCACCGAATCGACGGTCCCAGCGGTCCTCGAAGTAACTCTTTCGGTCTGGGCCAGCGGTTGGGGCCTCTATTTTTAGCTCCGGAAGTCGGAAATTTGCTGAGGCAATTACTAGTCCGACCAGCATTACCAGGAAGGCCGCAACCCCAAAAAATGCCACCTGGAGCATCACGGCAAAGACCAATAGGCCCAGTCCAACGAGCATGATTAGCACTCCCGCGACCAGCTTTCCCGCGGACTTATTGGTTGAGTCAACCGCCCGGACTCGGGACTCGAAGTCCTTGTCCTCGGACATCAGGTTGCGCTCGAGCTCCTCAAGAAGCTTCTTCTCTTGCTCGGAAAGACCCATTTTGGCTCCAATCTCTACTAATAGTAAACAAGCCAGGCTCGCTAGGCTATCCCGCGTGACTCAAGATTCCCTGTTAGTTCTGGTTCAAGAGAAGCTAGACGCCTTTTGCGAGCAAAAACGCGAAGAACTTCGGGTTATCTCCGAGGAAATTGAGCCGCTGATTGACTACACCCAGTCACTGCTGGCAGGCGGAAAGCGATTCCGAGCCCTGTTTTGCCACGCTGCCTGGACGGGATACGCAGAGAACAACATTTCTGATCTTGAATCAAGCGCGAATGGCGTGGTCGGGATCGCGGCCGCCCTGGAAATGTTCCACGCCGCTGCACTGGTGCACGACGATCTCCTGGACCAGAGCGACACCAGGCGTGGAGCACCAGCAATTCATAAGCGCTTCGAGACGCTCCACGGTCAAAAGGGTTTTGCGGGAGACCCGAGACGTTTTGGAATCGCCGGTTCAGTTTTAGTTGGAGACTTGATGCTTTCCTGGTCAAGTGAGCTTTTTGGCGATGCGCTACTCAGATCGCCTTCCTCAGAAATAGAAGCTGCCTGCAGAACTGAATTTGGGAAAATGCGCTTTGAAGTCATGGCGGGTCAGTACCTAGACGTGCTGGAAGAAAATGCCGCACCGCTGCGCACTCCGGCTGAATCTGTTTCAAGAGCGAATCGAGTAATGCTCTACAAAACTGCAAAGTACAGTCTTGAGGCTCCGATTTTGATTGGTGCAAGCTACGCCGGTGCTACACAGCAACAACTTATTTCGCTCAGTGCGTTTGCAATTCCGCTGGGACTTGCCTTCCAACTTCGAGATGACATTCTTGGTGTTTTTGGTGATCCGGCGGTAACTGGGAAGCCAGCTGGTGATGATTTGCGCGAAGGTAAGCGAACAGTGCTGGTTGGTCTGACTTTGCAAGCACTTCCAACATCGGTTGCAAAGGTTTTTGAAGAACTATTGCAGGCCAAAGATCTATCGGTAGAACAAATTGAATTCATGCAGCAGACCATCACAGATTGCGGCGCGCTAACTAAAACAGAGCGAATGATCGCTGAGTATTCAAACCAGGCTATTGAAGCATTGGCAAATCTGGATATTGCGGAATCCGCGAGAATAACACTTGCGAAATTGGCTGACGCTGTTATCAATCGCGCAAAATAATTAAAGGGCTTGTGCCAATCTTCTAACTGGTGCTTTGTGGCCTCGCAACAGCGCAGCCATGGGAGACTCACCCAGTTCCGCGGCTTCCTGATACAACCATTCAATGGCCTCGGTTTCAGTGAGGCCAACATCCAGTAGCACGAGCATCGTGCCTCTAAGGGATGCAAGTGGTTCACCGTTCTGAATAATGTGCTGCGGAAGCATCAGTTGCTTGTCTTTTTTGATAACAAACAGTGAATGCTCTTCGACGAGTCGATTCACTTTTCCAGTTGAAATCCCTAGCTGTTTGGCAGCCTCTTCAACGGGAATTAAATCGTCAAGCAATACCGCGGACACCTATCAACTCCTAGTGCTCTTCACCAATTGCTCGGTTACCAAAAATGCTAGCTCAAGAGACTGCATGTGGTTAAGTCTTGGGTCACACACCGACTCGTATCGCTCTTCCAGTGAGGCTTCGTCAATTGCATCCGACCCACCCAGGCACTCTGCGACATCGTCTCCGGTTAGCTCGACATGAAGCCCACCAGGGTGAGTTCCGAGAGAGCGGTGGACCTCAAAGAAGCCCTCGACCTCGTTCATCACGTCATCAAACCTTCTGGATTTGTAGCCATTCTTGGTCGTGATTCCGTTTCCGTGCATCGGGTCTGTAATCCACAGCGGGGTAGCTCCGGAGTCCCTTACAGCTTTCACGAGCTTGGGCAGTTCCTCACGAATTTTGGTTGCGCCCATTCTGCTAATAAACGTCAGCCTTCCGGGCTCGCGGTTTGGATCTAACTTGTCCATCAGTCGCATCACGTCATCTACAGATGTGGTTGGACCAAGTTTTACACCGAGTGGATTTCTTACTCTGGATAAGAAGTCAACGTGTGCGCCATCGAGTTGACGAGTGCGCTCTCCGATCCAGATGAAGTGGCCACTTACTACGTAAGGGGTATTGGTTCTGGAGTCGATGCG
This sequence comes from Actinomycetota bacterium, assembly GCA_041169705.1. GTDB lineage: Bacteria > Actinomycetota > Actinomycetes > Actinomycetales > Microbacteriaceae > Aquiluna. The sequence continues at coordinate 8,573 of JBEEIU010000075.1, read as the reverse complement.
AGTAAGTGGTCTTTCGTAATCCATCAGAAGACCTTCGTGGCTTACAAAGAATTCTGTGGCACGCAGTTGTTCGGAGTCGACTCCGCATGCATCCATGAATCGCATTGCGCGATCAATGTCACCAGCCATGCTCTCGTATTTTTTGTGAGCAGGATTCTCCGTAAATCCCTTGTTCCACTCGTGCACTGAACGCAGGTCCGCAAAACCACCGGTGGTAAATGCGCGAATCAGATTTAGAGTGCTGGCAGAGGTGTGGTAGGCCTGAAGCAATCGCTCGGGATTCGCCTCACGCGATTCACTAGTGAACTCATAACCATTAACTGCATCGCCGCGGTAAGCGGGAAGTGTTACGTCACCTCTGGTTTCCATATCCGACGAACGAGGCTTGGCAAACTGGCCGGCCATGCGGCCCATCTTGATTACCGGCAAGGAAGAGCCGTACATCAAAACTACGGCCATTTGCAAAACCGTCTTGATTCGATTTCTAATTCGATCGGCAGTAGCATCCGCGAATGTTTCTGCGCAATCTCCGCCCTGCAATAAAAATGCATTTCCCTGAGCTGCTTGTGCCAATCGAGCACGCAGTGTGTCAACTTCACCCGCAAATACAAGTGGCGGTTGCTTCGCAAGCTGATCGCGAACTTTCTCCAGCTTTGCCTGATCTGGCCAAGTTGGCTGCTGTTTCGCTTCCAGCTTTAGGTAATTGTCTAGTCCGAAGTCTGTCAAAACTTTTTCCTATCTTCCTGATCTTGCCAAGCGGTTTTTGACCGTTGATGCATAAACGTCTTCGTAAGTTTGACCGCTCAGCCCCTGAATCTCATAAACGATTCGATCGGTGACTGCGCGCAATACAGCTCGCTCGCCCTCCATGCCCTCAAAACGAGAGAAATCCAATTGAGAGCCCAGCACGACACCAATTCGCATGATCTTTGGAAGTCTTTGGCCGATCGGTTGAACCTTGTCTGTGTCAATCATGGCGACTGGAATAACGGGAGCCTTCGCCTCCAAGGCCATTCTGGCAATTCCAGTTCTTCCTCGGTAGAGCTTTCCATCCGGCGAGCGAGTGCCCTCGGGGTAGATGCCCAGAAGCAAGCCCTTCTCCAAAACACCAAGACCGGTGTTTAGCGCATCTTCCGATGCCTTGCCACCCGAGCGGTCAATTGGCAATTGGCCGGTTGCCTTGAAAAACCAGCGAACCAGGGCCCCCTTTACGCCTTTTCCGGTGAAGTACTCGCTCTTGGCAAGGAAGGTGACTGGCCTGGAGACCTTCAGCGGAAGAAATATTGAATCGGAGAATGACAAGTGGTTGGATGCCAAAATTGCAGCACCGGATTTGGGGATGTTTCGACGGCCCTTCACCCAGGGCCTAAATAACAGGTTCAGAAGTGGGCCAAGAATGAAATTCTTGATAATGAAATATGCCACGACTGCTCCTAGGGGGTATCCCTAGAGTCTAGCGAGAGTCTCACGGGCCAGGTCGGCGGCCCCGATGACGCCAGCCTGGTTCGAGAACTGTGCGGCAACAATTTTCGCTTCCGGGTGGTACCCGCGAGCGGGCAAGTTAGCCAGGTAACTCTTGCGGATTGGGTCCAAGATCACCTCTCCGGCTTCGGACAAGCCTCCCCCGATTACATAAATCTGTGGGTCCAATACAGCCGAAAGTGAGGCCATAGCTATCCCTAAATACTCCCCAGCCTGGCTGATCAGGGCTACTGCCCCAGGGTCGTTTTCGGTAATTGCCTGATAGACATGGTGCCCGGTGAGTTCTTGGCTACCGGCAATCTCTCGTATTCGTTGTCCGGCGGGACCATCGGAGGCAACCAGTTTCTTGGCCGCCTTCAGAACCGCGGTTCCGGAGGCGTATTGCTCGATGCAGCCGCGTTGGCCGCAACCGCAAAGTTTGCCATCGGGAATGATTCGGATGTGCCCCAGCTCGGCGCCAACACCAAAACCTCCACGCCGAAGCTTATAATCGGCAACTATCGCACCGCCAACTCCGGTGCCCAGAGTGAGCATCACCATGTCCTTTGAGCCTCGGCCGGCCCCAAACTTGTACTCCGCCCACCCCGCAGCGTTGGCGTCATTTTCAATGATGACCTCGTATTGAACCCTGGCCTGAAGCCTCTCTCGGAGGGGTTCGTTACGCCAGTTCAAATTAGGCGCGTAGAGAACAACTGACTGGTTAGCATCGATAAACCCTGCAGCGGCAACGCCCGCACCAACAATTGGCTCGGTGGTGGAATTTCCGAGGTCTGTTATCAGCCCAACAACTGCATCTACCAGTGCATCTGGATCTTGAGCCGGGGAGGGCACCCGAAGTTCATGAAGGATATTGCCGTCCTGATCAACCAGGGCACCAAGAATCTTGGTTCCCCCGATGTCAATGCCGATGGCTAGCAACTAAACCCCTCCGTCTGATAGCTAAAGCTTAGAGCCAGGGCAGCTGGGAAAACAGCCGGAAATAAGGCCTCAGATTTGTAGGGAATTTTGAGACTTGACGGAAAAACGTCAGTTACAGTATTCCAAACCGATTCAGGAGAGAAACAATGACGTTTTACGATGTTCCGCTTTTAGTTGAATCAACCCCGTCCGAAAACACCACCGACATTTTGGAGGGTCGCCTCAAAAAGGCTCCTGACCACATGCTGTTTTCCAGGCAAAATGCCGACGGATCATGGAGAAATGTCAGCACCAAAGAATTCCACCAAGACGTCATTGGTTTAGCAAAAGGTTTGATCGAAAGCGGAATCAAGCCAGGTCAAGCGATTGGAATACTTTCACGCACTCGCTACGAGTGGACGGTAATTGATTTCGCAATTTGGTATGCGGGTGCTGTGTCTGTTCCAATTTACGAATCAAGCGCACCAAGCCAAATTGAGTGGATTCTCTCCGACTCTGATGCGGTCGCCTGTTTTGTCGAGAATGACGAGCACGTTGAGCGAATTGAGAAAGTCAAGTCAAGCCTCAAAAAGGTAAAGCAGATTTGGAGAATCGACTCTAAGGACTATTCGGATCTTTACAAAAATGGTGAATCTGATTCGGACGAAAAACTTGAGAAGGCGCGAAACAACGCTGAACTTTCCGATCTCGCAACCATCATTTACACATCGGGAACAACCGGTAACCCAAAGGGCTGCGAGCTCACCCACAAATCCTTCGTAGACCACTGCAAGAATGCGCAGGCAGAACTTCCAGAGGTTGCAAACGATAAGCAGGCTTCGCTTATATTCCTTCCACTGGCTCATGTGCTGGGAAGATTCGTATCGGTGCTGTGTGTTTACTCTGGCATTCGCGTAGGACACCTCAGCGACAGCAGAAAGGTCGGAGAGACTCTTCCAGTATTCAAGCCAACCTTCCTGCTCGCAGTTCCAAGAGTTTTCGAAAAGGTATACAACGCTGCAGAGCTAAAGGCCGAAGCAGGCGGCAAAGGAAAGATTTTCCGCGCTGCTGCAGAAACTGCAATCGAATACAGCCGGGCGCTAGACAACAAGGGTGGCCCATCACTTGGTCTAAAGATCAAGCACGGACTATTTGACAAGTTGGTATACAGCAAGCTCCGCGCTGCAATGGGTGGACAGGTCAAGTACGCAATTTCTGGTGGTGCTCCTCTTGGAGAGCGACTGGGTCACTTCTTCCGCGGTCTGGGACTAATTGTTCTCGAGGGATATGGCCTCACCGAGACAGCTGCAGCCGCAGTAATCGGAAGAGTGAACTGGCAAAAGATTGGCAAAGTCGGACGTGCTCTTCCTGGAACCGGAATCCGTATCGCGGAAGACGGTGAAATCTGGCTCCGCGGTTTGAACGTTATGCGCGGCTACTGGAGAAATGAAGCAGCAACCAGAGATGCTTTCTCCGAAGGTTGGTTTAGAACTGGTGACATTGGAGAGCTAGATGAAGATGGCTTCCTGACAATTACTGGTCGCAAGAAAGAAATTCTTGTGACTTCAGGTGGAAAGAACGTTCCTCCGGCACCAATCGAGGACCCGCTGCGTGCGCACCCTCTGATTGGCCAGGTCGTCGTGATTGGAGACGCGAAGCCATTCATTGCTGCACTTATTTCGCTTGACCCAGAGATGGTTCCGGTTTGGGCAGCCAACAATGGCATCAAGGAAAAGCTCACGCTGAAAGAAGCAACTAAGAACCCTGTGATCTTGGCGGAGATTCAGAGGGCTGTTGATGAGGTCAATTCAAACTTCGCTCAAGCTGAGCAGATTAGAAAGTTTGAAGTGCTGGACGTTGAACTAACCGAAGCATCCGGACACCTAACTCCATCGCTAAAGATTAAGCGCGGACAAGTAATGAAAGACTTCGCAAGCGCTGTTGATCGAATCTATTCCTAGATAAACCAAGACTGTTGCCTGAGTTCGCGAAAAGCCTCTTTTCGCTGCTCAGGCAAAAGTCTGTCTAGATACAAAATTCCATCCAGGTGATCGGTTTCATGCTGCAAGGCCTGAGCGAGTAGCCCCTCACCTTCTATTTCAATTTCAGATCCGTCAAGCAAGTTACCCTTGGCGCGAACTTTTGTGTTCCTGGGAGTCTTGTGCCATAGCCCTGGCACCGAAAGACATCCCTCTTCCATCATTTCGACTTCTCCTCCGCGCCAAGTGATCTGCGGATTGATTAGGTAACCGATGTTTCCTTGGATGTTGTAGGCAAAGACGCTAAGGCCCACACCAATCTGTGTCGCGGCTACACCGGCCCTGCCTGGAAGTGCGGTGGTGTCTCTCAGGTCTTGAACTAAGTCTGCGACTTTAGAGAAGTCAGTCACTCTTTGGGTTGCCGACTTGAGAATTGGGTCTCCAAATAGTCGTATTTCACGAACTGCCATTTTGACTATTCGATTACAACTATTAGGTCGCCACCCTCAACGGCCTGCGATCCAACTATTCCCAGTCTTGCGACTCTTCCCGAAATCGGAGCGGTGATATTTGCCTCCATCTTCATCGCTTCGATTGAGGCAATTGGATTTCCGGCTGTCACGACGTCTCCGATTGCAACCTTGAGGGTAACCACACCGGTAAATGGTGCGGCGGCGTGCCCAGGGTTGTTCGGGTCGGCCTTCTCTGCGGAAGCAACCTCCACAGCGATGCTCTTGTCTCGAACCGTAATTGGTCGAAGCTGACCGTTTAGGGTTGCCATGACTGAGCGGAAGCCCTTTGAATCTGCTTCTCCGATTGCTTCGAGGCCAACAAAGAGCTGGAGACCCTTCTTGAGTTCGATTACGTGCTCGGAGCCTTGTTCCATTCCGTATAGGTAGTCCAGGGTGTCCAGGTTGTCTAGCGGTCCGTATAGGTCGCGCATCTTTTCAAAGTCCTTGGTAGGACCAGGGAACAGCAGTCGGTTCAAAGTCGAACGACGCAGTTTGTGATCGTCAGAAGCCAGTGCTGCGCTGTCTTCCGCGCTGATTGGCTTAACAGCAATGTTCGGAGTCTTGCCTGCTAGCACCTTAGAGCGGAAAGGTTCGGGCCATCCACCAGGTAGGTCTCCAAGTTCACCCGCCATGAAGCCAACTACGGACTCGGGGATGTCATAGTTCTGCGGATTGTTCTCAAAATCCTTTGGATCTGCCCCTACTGCGACCAGGTGCAGAGCTAAGTCTCCAACCACCTTGGAGGAAGGCGTTACCTTTGGTGGGCGACCAAGGATTCGATTGGCTTCCGCATACATTTCTTCGACAAGTTCAAACCTGTCTCCAAGGCCAAGTGCGATTGCCTGCTGACGAAGATTCGATAGCTGGCCACCTGGAATCTCGTGTTTGTAAACGCGACCAGTCGGTCCGGGAAGTCCCGACTCAAATGGTGCGTAGACCTTGCGAACCGCTTCCCAATATGGCTCGAGGTCAGACACCGACTCCAGAGAAATGCCAGAGTCTCGTTCTGTGTTCGCGAGGGCTGCAACTAAAGCAGATGCCGATGGTTGAGAGGTGGTCCCTGCCATAGGCGCACTAGCTACATCTACCGCGTCTACCCCAGCTTCAATTGCCGCTAGCAAGGTTGCCAGCTGACCTCCCGCGGTGTCGTGGGTGTGCAAGTGAACTGGAAGTTCGAACTTCTCGCGCAGCGCAGTCACAAGTCTTCTCGCTGCTTCAGGCCTTAGTAGGCCTGCCATGTCTTTGATGGCAATGATGTGAGCGCCCGCATCAACAATCTGCTGCGCAAGCTTTAGGTAGTAGTCCAGAGTGTAAAGATTCTCATTCGGATCTAGCAGGTTCCCCGTGTAGCTCATCGCCACTTCAGCAACAGCTGTTTTCGTTGCACGCACAGCCTTGATTGCAGGAATCATTTGGTCGACATCGTTCAAAGCGTCGAAAATTCGGAAAATGTCAACGCCAGCTAGAGCGGCCTCCTGCACGAATGCATAAGTGACCTCTTCTGGATACGGGGTGTAACCAACCGTGTTTCTTCCACGCAGCAGCATCTGAATGCACACATTCGGAAGCTCACGTCGAAGTGCGACCAGTCGCTCCCATGGGTCCTCTCCCAAGAAGCGAAGTGCAACGTCATAGGTTGCACCACCCCAGGCTTCTACCGAAAGTAGTTGCGGAGTCATGCGAGCGACGTATGGCGCTGCAGCGATTAGGTCTTTTCCACGAACTCGAGTTGCAAGTAGCGACTGATGTGCATCGCGGAAAGTTGTGTCAGTGATTGCAACGTGCTTCTGATCACGCAGCGCTTTTGCAAAACCTTCTGGGCCTAACTCAGTCAACCTTTGCTTCGAGCCTGCAGGGGCAGGGGTGGAAAGGTTGATGCCAGGCAGCTTCAAACTGGGTTGAGGCTTACCATCGCGCGTTCCGTATGGCTTATTTACGGTAACTTCTCCAAGCCACTGCAGAACCTTGGTGCCTCGGTCCAGCGACGGTCTTCCCTTGGTGAGCTCCGGGCGCTCGTCAATGAAGTGAGTGCTCAAATCACCAGAGGCAAAGACCTCATCCGCAAGCACCGCCTGAAGGAAGGAGATGTTAGTGGCGACGCCTCGAATTCTGAATTCTGCGAGGGCACGCTTACCTCTATTTACTGCAGACCTGAAGTCGCGACCGCGAGTGATGAGCTTCACGAGCATGGAATCAAAGTGTGGACTGACTTCTGTTCCGGTAGCAACCGTTCCACCATCGAGTCGAATGCCTGCGCCACCTGGAGAACGATAGGTCGTGATTTTTCCAGTGTCTGGTCTAAAGCCCGCAGAAGGATCCTCGGTGGTGATTCGGCACTGCATTGCAAAGCCGTGAGGTTTGACGCTCTCCTGGCTAAGACCCAGATCACTTAGCGATTCACCTGCTGCGATTCTTAGTTGCGATTGCACCAGGTCAACGTCCGTGATCTCTTCGGTAACGGTGTGCTCAACCTGAATGCGAGGATTCATTTCAATAAAGACATGCTTGCCTGCATTCGGACCAACAGTGTCAATTAGGAACTCCACAGTTCCAGCATTCTGATAGCCAATTTCCTTGGCGAAAGCAACTGCATCCTTGAACAGTTGCTGTCGCAAGGCTTCATCTAAAAGTGGGGCTGGTGCAATCTCAACAACTTTTTGATTTCTGCGTTGTATCGAACAGTCGCGCTCGTAAAGATGCATCACGTTGCCGTGCATGTCTGCAAGAATCTGAACTTCGATGTGACGAGGTCTAATCACTGCTTGCTCTAGGAATACTCGCGAGTCGCCGAAAGCACTACCCGCCTCGCGCATTGCGGCTTGAAGCGAATCAACAAGATCTTCAGCTTTCTCGACTTTTCGCATTCCACGTCCGCCACCACCGGCGACGGCTTTCACAAATAGTGGGAAACCGATTTTCTCGGCTTGTGGAACCAGCACATCAATTGAGTCAGATGACTCTGTAGAAGCCAGCACCGGCACTCCGGCTCTGATTGCTGCGAGCTTCGCGTTGACCTTGTCTCCCGCTAGCTCCAAAACTTCTGGAGAGGGTCCGACGAAAGTGATTCCATTTTCTCTGGCCGCTCTTGCAAGGTCAGGATTCTCTGAAAGAAAGCCGTAGCCGGGATAGATTGCGTCAGCGCCAGCTTCTTTTGCGACTCGAATCATTTCTGAAACGGTTAGATAAGCCCTAACCGGAGAACCTTCGGCCTGAATTTGATAAGCCTCATCGGCCTTTAGGCGATGTACCGAATTTCTGTCTTCATAGGGGTAGACAGCAATGGTCCCGGCACCTAGTTCATAGGCAGCGCGAAAGGCGCGAACCGCAATTTCACCGCGGTTAGCAACCAGGACCTTCTTAAACATGTCACCTCTTGTAGATTGGGGGTTGGTATGGCGCTGCATTGCGCTGAACTACATAAAAGGTAGCCTATTTCGATGCATGTTCTAAGTGTTAGTTCTCTAAAAGGTGGGGTGGGAAAGACCACCGTTGCCCTGGGACTAGCCTCTGCTGCCCTGAATAAGGGCTTGAACACCCTGCTGATTGACCTAGACCCCCAGAGTGACGCCACCAGTGGCTTGGCTGTAGTCAGCGAATTTGGCGCCTCGGTGGCGGACGTACTGCAAAACCCAAAACTTGCAGTTATTCGGAGGGCGATCGTCACCTCAAACTGGTCTAAGGCCAGCCGGATGGATGTGCTGGT
>JBEEIU010000074.1:0-3029 GCA_041169705.1 Actinomycetota bacterium | reverse complement strand
GGGCCCAAGGGCGTCCTGGCAAAAACCAAGGATGAAATGATCGAGGTGCCTCCTCACCCCATAAACGTGGTGAACGGCCTAGGTGCCGGGGACTCTTTCGGGGGTGCACTGTGCTTTGGTCTAAACCAAGGTTGGGACCTAAAGAGAATTTTGCAATTTGCCAATGTTGCGGGAGCCATTGTGGCCTCTCGTTTGGAATGCTCAACAGCGATGCCAACGACGGCAGAAGTTGATCAGGTATTGAAAGAGAAGTTCTCATGGAACTAGCCGGCACGTCTAGCTTCGATTCAATCAAAGAAATCAGGGCTGAAAATCCAAACGCCATTCGGTCTGCCCTTGAAAGTCGCCAGCGACGAGAAGTGATTCGTGGTGACGGGAGGTTGCTCATCATCGCGGCCGATCACCCTGCTCGCGGCGCTATCGCAGTGGGCAAGAACCCCACTGCTATGGGATCTCGTCGAGAATTACTGGAAAGATTCGCAGAAGCGATTTCAAGACCAGGGGTGGATGGCGTTCTGGGAACTCCTGATGTGATTGATGAGCTTGCTTTGATGGGGCTTCTGAACGACAAAATTGTTGTTGGTTCGATGAATCGCGGCGGGTTGCGCGGTTCCTCTTTTGAATTTGATGATCGTTTCACCGGATACTCGATTGAGGCAATCAAGAGCCAAGGTTTAGATTTTGCGAAAACCTTGCTTCGAATCAATCTTCAAGACAAGGCGTCGGTTTCAACCCTAGAAGCGAACGCAAGAGCGGTTGATGAGGCCTGCAGGCACCAGGTGCCAATAATGCTCGAGCCCTTTATGTCTCAGTGGGTAAATGGCAAGGTAGTTAACGACCTTTCAACTGATGCGGTCGTACTCTCAGTGGCAATTGCACAGGGATTGGGTAACTCCTCTGCCTACACCTGGCTAAAACTGCCAGTGGTACCAGATATGGAAAAGGTGATGGAGGCGACGACGCTTCCCACGCTTCTGTTAGGTGGGGATGTTGACGGTGATCAGGAGAAGGCCTTTGAGTCTTGGAATGGGGCTGTATCTCTACCCGGCGTGCGGGGCTTAGTCGTGGGCCGTAGTTTGCTATACCCACCAAATGGTGATGTTTCCCAGGCGGTCGACATAGCCGCCAGCATGGTTCACGGATCAAATCTGTAGGTAAGGAAAATGAAAATGTCAGTTGTTCCACACTTTATCTCCGGTAAAGAGTTCCCGAGCAAGTCGGGTCGCACAGCTCCAGTGTTTGACCCAGCGCTTGGCAAGCAAACCAAGGAGGTTGCGCTTGCAAATCAGGACGAGATTCACGCTGCGGTCGCCTCGGCCAAGGCGGCATTTCCGAAGTGGCGTGACATGTCTCTGTCTAAGCGTCAGGCGATTATTTTCAACTTCCGAGAGCTCCTAAATGCCAAGAAGGGTGAGCTTGCAGCAATCATTACCGAAGAACACGGCAAGGTTCTCTCAGATGCGCTAGGAGAAATTACTCGTGGTCAGGAAGTAGTGGAGTTTGCATGCGGCATGCCACACCTGCTTAAGGGTGAGTACTCTGAAAATGTCTCCACCAACGTGGATGTCTATTCGACTAAGCAGCCTCTGGGTGTGGTTGGAATCATCAGCCCGTATAATTTTCCTGCAATGGTTCCGATGTGGTTCTTCCCCGTGGCTCTCGCTGCCGGAAACACTGTGATCTTGAAGCCAAGCGAAAAAGACCCAAGCGCAGCGATTTGGATGGCAAAGCTTTGGCAAGAAGCAGGTTTGCCAGACGGTGTGTTCAATGTTTTGAACGGTGACAAGGAAGCCGTTGATGGGCTGCTAACTCACCCGGACGTCGCCTCAATTAGCTTCGTGGGCTCGACGCCGATTGCCCAGTACATCTATGAGACTGCAGCTAAGCACGGCAAGCGCGTTCAGGCACTGGGTGGAGCCAAGAACCACATGCTTGTGCTTCCAGATGCTGACCCAGACCTAGTTGCGGATTCGGCCATCAATGCGGGATTTGGTTCTGCCGGGGAGCGCTGCATGGCCATCTCGGTATTGGTTGCTGTCGAACCTATGGCTAAAGACTTGATTCCAAAAATTGTCGAGCGAATTGGTCAGATAAAGGTTGGTGACGGTCGCCGCTCCTGCGACATGGGCCCACTTGTTACCGAAGTTCACCGAGACAAGGTGGCTTCTTACATTGACATAGCAAGGGACGATGGTGCAAAAGTCGTTGTGGACGGTCGAGACGTAAATCCTGATGGCGATGAAAATGGTTTCTGGCTGGGCCCTACCCTGATTGATGAAGTTCCAACAACTTCAAAGACCTACCTTGAGGAAATCTTTGGCCCCGTGCTTTCAATCGTTCGAGTCAAGAGCTTCGAGGAAGGCTTGCACCTAATCAACACCGGTGCTTTTGGAAACGGAACGGCAATCTTCACCAACGATGGTGGCGCTGCCAGGCGTTTCCAAAACGAAGTTGAGGTCGGCATGATTGGAATCAACGTTCCAATTCCAGTTCCGGTAGCTTATTTTTCCTTCGGTGGTTGGAAGCATTCACTTTTTGGCGACTCTCGAGCTCACGGCGAAGAGGGGTTCCGCTTTTTTACTCGCACAAAGGTCATCACCTCACGCTGGCTAGATCCTAGCCACGGAGGAATCAACCTTGGATTCCCACAAAACTAAGGCATCTAATGGATTGGTTTTACCGGCAGGGACGTCTCAGCAATGGCTCATTTGAGACAGTTGTGGATGGTCGCATTCCTGGCTGGCGCCACACCGGATTGAGAGTGGCGAGCCTAGAACCGGGTAAAGTCGCCACTCTCCCGCTTGGCAACCTAGAGCGTGTTTTGGTGCCGCTGAACGGATCCTTTGTTGTGGAATACACCTTGGACGGTCAGAAAAAAACCCAACCGATGAGGGGCAGGCAATCCCCATTTCATGGAACCACCGACACTCTTTATCTACCTATGGGTGCCTCGGCAAAGATCACGGGTGCTGGCAGAGTTGCAGTCGCTGAAGGGGCAGCCACGAAAGCAAAAGCTGTCCAATATTCTT
>JBEEIU010000073.1:0-3115 GCA_041169705.1 Actinomycetota bacterium | reverse complement strand
CGTTTCTAGACATTTACGCTTACGCGGTTTTGTCTTTCAGACGTTGCCTCGGTGGTTGGATTGCAGGCATTGATTTGTTTTCCACGATGTCTCTCGTGATAACGATTCTTCCGTGCTCTTCACTTCCGGGAAGTTCGAACATGATCTGGCCCAAGGTCTCCTCGAGAATCGCTCGAAGCCCTCGAGCACCGGTTTCGCGCTCAATTGCAAGGTCCGCAATCAGTTCAATGGCCGCTGGTTCGAACTCGAGCTCAAAGCCATCAATTTCAAACATGCGTTGATACTGCTTGATTAGCGCGTTCTTTGGCTCGGTGAGAATTGCGATCAGGGCTGGTCTGTCGAGCTCTTCGACGGTTGCAATCACGGGCAGGCGTCCAATGAATTCTGGAATCAAGCCGAACTTTCTGAGATCCTCAGGTTGGACTTGCTTGTAGACCTCGGAGCCGGAAGATTTTTCTTTCAGCGGAGATCCAAAGCCAATTCCCTTTTTGCCGGTTCGCTCTCCAACAATTGTCTCCAGTCCCGCGAATGCACCTGCAACTATAAACAAGACATTGGTGGTGTCTAACTGGATGAACTCCTGCTGCGGATGCTTCCTGCCACCTTGAGGAGGCACAGATGCAACGGTTCCCTCAAGAATCTTTAGCAGAGCCTGCTGCACGCCTTCGCCTGATACGTCTCTAGTAATTGAAGGGTTTTCAGATTTCCTAGAAATTTTGTCAATCTCGTCAATATAGATGATGCCTGTCTCGGCGCGCTTGGGATCGTAGTCCGCGGCCTGCAGAAGTTTAAGCAAGATGTTTTCGACATCCTCACCAACGTAGCCAGCTTCAGTCAGCGCGGTCGCATCGGCGACAGCGAATGGAACATTTAGCCGCTTGGCCAAAGTCTGGGCAAGGTAAGTCTTACCGCAACCGGTGGGTCCAATCATCAAAATATTGGACTTGGCTATTTCAATGTCGTCGTGTGACTTTCCGGCCCGGGTTAGCGTTCCGGTTGCACGAATTCGTTTGTAGTGGTTGTAAACCGCGACAGCCAGTTGCTTTTTCGCGGTGTCCTGCCCGATCACGTACTCGTCTAGAAAAGACTTTATTTCCTTAGGATTTGGCAAATCAAGGGACTCGGTGCCCTCGGCGACTGCGTTGCCGAGTTCTTCTTCGATGATTTCGTTGCACAGTTCGATGCACTCATCGCAGATATAGACCATGGGTCCGGCTATGAGTTTCCTAACCTGCTTGCGGCTCTTTCCGCAGAAAGAGCACTTCAGGTATTCGCTGGATTCGCTCAAGGTCATAGCAAAAACCCTATTACCCGCCTAGGACAAAGGCGGTAAGCACCGCCGTACTAACTAGAGCTCTTGCGAGTGGTCAGCACTTGGTCAATAAGCCCGTAATCCTTGGCCTCTTGGGCGGTAAGGAAGGTGTCACGGTCGATATCTTGGTGAACCTTCGCTACGTCCTTGCCGGTGTGCTTTGCAAGTGTGACTTCCAGCCAGTCGCGCATTCGCATGATTTCTCTAGCCTGAATCTCAATATCTGAGGCCTGTCCCTGACCTGCTCCACCGGTTGCAGGCTGGTGGATCAGAACTCTGGCATTTGGCAAAGCCAGGCGCTTGCCTGGGGCACCGGCGGCTAGTAGCACTGCCGCGGCAGATGCAGCCTGACCCAAACACACGGTCTGAATCTGAGGCTTGATGTACTGCATGGTGTCGTAAATAGCAGTCAATGCTGTGAATGAGCCACCGGGCGAATTGATGTACATGGTGATGTCTCGGTCCGGATCCTGGCTTTCCAAAACCAAAAGCTGAGCCATGATGTCATCTGCCGATGCGTCATCTACCTGAACACCAAGAAAAACAATGCGATCCTCGAAAAGCTTTGTGTAGGGGTTATGACGCTTGAATCCGTATGAAGTGCGCTCTTCAAACTCGGGAAGTATGTAACGTGCTTGTGGCATTGGAATGCGCTGACCGCCAGCTTCGATAAAACTCATGGTTAGGCCTTTCCTACGCCAGTGTTGCGAGACGCAAACTCTTGGATGTGATCGATGAAACCGTACTCGAGCGCCTCTTCCGCGCTAAACCAACGGTCGCGGTCACCGTCTTTCATGATCTGCTCGACTGTCTTTCCAGTCTGCTCGGCAGTAATCGAAGCCAATTGCTTCTTCATTGAAATGATTAGGTCAGCTTGAGTCTGAATGTCTGATGCCGTTCCACCAAATCCACCGTGCGGCTGGTGCAGCAACACTCTCGTGTTGGGCGTGGCATATCGCTTTCCCTTGGTGCCGGAGGAGAGCAAGAACTGCCCCATTGATGCACACATTCCGATACCAACAGTGACGATGTCATTCGGCACGTATTGCATGGTGTCGTAGATGGCCATGCCAGCAGTGATTGAACCACCTGGTGAGTTGATATAGAGGTAGATGTCTTTTTCCGCATCCTCTGCAGCTAAAAGCAAAATCTTTGCGCAGATTTCATTCGCGTTCTCGTCGCGCACTTCACTGCCTAGCCAAACAATGCGATCTTTCAGCAGTCGATCGAAAACACTGTTGGGCATCTGTTGGGGCATCGCCATGTCAAACTCCTTGGTTCTCTACCAAGATAGGCGGTGTCAGGTTACTTTCGGGGGCGTGTTCGCCCTAGGCGTTAGGCCGAAACTTCGACCTTTTTGCCCTCACTGTCGCTGACTTCAGCCTGAGCGAGGATTAGGTCTACAGCCTTGCGGCGGGCCAAGTCGCTAACAAACACGGGAACTTGCCCGGCATCTGCTACCTGTCGGATGAAGTCGTTTGGGTCCATGCCGTATGAGCGAGAAGCCTGAGCAAGGTACTCAATTAGTTCTTGGTCTTCGACCTTGATGTCCTCTTTTTCAGCAATCGCATCCAAAAGAAGTTGTGACTGGAAGCCCTTGGTTGACTCTTCCGTTACTTCCTTGCGGTGTTCGTCATCCTGTTGACGACCCTCACCCTCGAGATGGCTCTCAACTTCGCGCTTAATTACGACATCGGAAACTGGAATCTTAGCTGCAGCGATTAGCTGGTCTACCAATACATCACGCGCCTGTAGTAATTGCTTACGAACCATGGCCGGGCCAAGCTTGGTTTCAATGTCCTT
>JBEEIU010000072.1:0-22169 GCA_041169705.1 Actinomycetota bacterium | reverse complement strand
GTTGAATAACTAACCACTTCGAGCAATTTTTCAACCGAAACGCTTTCGGCATCGCAGACCATCGCGAGGTCATTTCTTATCAAGTCGACAATCATCAGGTTTTCGGCTCGCTCTTTTGGATCAAGCTCCAATTGCGATTTCAATTCGGCGTCTTCCTGTGGATCTGAGGATCTCGGTCTAGTTCCCTTGATCGGAGTGCTGAGGGCTTTACCATTCGCGACTGTCAGAAAGCGCTCTGGCGAAAGCGATACATAAGTGCGCTCAGAAGTTTTTATATAGGAAGCGTATGGAGCACGATGCGTTTTTCTAAGTCTCAAAAAGTACGACAGTGTGTTGCCGGTGTATTCCCCAGATATACGGTTTGTTAGGCAGAGTTGATAAACATCGCCATCGGCGATGTGCTGCTGTGCTTCCTCAATGCTTGCGATGTACTGATCCCGACTCTGTTCGGCAACTAGTTTTGCCGCCGTGGCCGCAGGATATTCCAGCTGAAAGTTTCTTGAATCGCCGCCTAGTAGTGCGAGTCTTAGAAGTGCAGCGTGATACCAAAAATCAAAATCCGCACGTGAGGCAAACTCTCCAACAAAATACATGTTTCGCTTTTTGTGATCAAAAACGATTGCCCTATCGACGGCGAGGAAATCACCAATTCCTTTGGATGACAAGACGCTTTCGTAATTCAGAACACCCACGATTCCAGGACGAAAACTAAATGGCAGTTCGCTCCCAGAAGTTGAATCGCTGAAATAGTTTTTGATCTGAGATAATTCAGTTAGCTCAGACGCTGGAATCTGGATACCGGTTCCAATCACGCTGAAGGCATCCGTTAGGTGACTCTCCCTATCGAGCCAGAAACTCAATGGAAGGTTTCCAAAGAATGCAGCAAAGGTGTCTGCCACCGGCGTCATGCCCTCTAGACGCTCAAAGTGAAGTGGCATCGAGTTACCTGATTTCTGCGTAATCTATAAATACAAGGAGCCATATGAGCGTAACTGGAGATTTCTGGAGTTATTCCTCGGAACGTCTCGTTCCGCTGGATAGAGCTCCGGATTTTGAGCTTTCAGTAGCCGACTCCTTTCTTCTACACAAAGGCTCAGTCCGCTCGCTGGCTGCCCATTTTGCTCGATTTGAGGCCTCAATTACTGATGAGGTATCAATTAGTCAACTGCCTGGGTTTTTTGGTGCGGTGCGGAATTCCCTGCCTCTTGAAGGCGACTGGTTTCCAAGAATCGAGTATCGAGCTTCTGCCCCGGTAGGAGAGCGACTTTTTCTCCAAGTGCGAAACGCGCCAGAGCAAACCGAGACCGCGACGCTCTGGAGCAATCCTGAGCCGGATCCAAGGGTAAACCCAAAAGTCAAAGGTCCTGACTTGGCTATTGGAATGCAATTGCGTCGAACAGCAAATCTTCACGGTGCGGATGAGGCGGTTTTACTTGATAGCAACGGCTTTATTGCCGATGGTGCTCTCAGTTCAATCATGTGGTGGCGAGATGGAGTCCTGATGGGTCCCGATGAAAACACAAACTGGCTTCCAAGCGTCACGCGGGAAGAAGCCCAAAACTTGGCGATTCAGGCTGGATTTGAAATTGGTGAAGAAAAATGCAAACCCGAAGACCTAGTGGGCTTGGAGGTTTGGAACTTAAGTTCCACTCAAGGAATCCGGGGCGTAACCAAATGGGAAGATATCCCAATTTCCGCACCAAAGCTTTTTCACTCTTTTAGAAAACGTCACACTCTGATTTACGCTCCCGTCCGCGAGATTGCCGAATAGTTCTAAGTAGAGGGCTGAAATATGTGCGGAAGATTTGTTATTGCGAAAGAGCTAAATGAAGTCCAGGAGCTATTTGAAATTGATGAGGTCATGATGGATTGGCCGATTGTCAATTACAACATCGCTCCAACTACTCAAATCCCCATCTTTCTGGAACGCCCCGAGTCCAGATCTGAGACTGGAATCGGTCTTGGGGAATCAAAACGAGAAATGCATGCGGCACGCTGGGGTCTGATTCCGCACTGGGCTAAAGCAATCGAAGGCGCTCCCCTATTGAATGCTCGAATTGAATCAGTTTTGGAGAAGCCAAGTTTCAAAGATGCAGTTAGCTACCGCAGATGTGCCATTCCTGCTTCGGGTTATTACGAATGGCAGGTTCTTGGAGAGGGCAAATTGCCGCATTACATTCACCCATTCGATGGAATGCTGGCATTTGCTGGAATTTATTCCTTCTGGAAAGACCCCTCAAAGCAACAGTCGGACCCCGCTCGCTGGGTATTGAGCGTTTCGATGCTTACCAAGGACTCGGCTCCTGATTTGGCTGAGATTCATGACAGAAACCCGGTTTTTCTGTCTCCGGACTCACTCGAGGCTTGGCTAGACCCCGGTTATCTGACCGATTTGGAGACCCTCAAGGGGATCGCAGCGGAATCCGATGCCGTGGCAGCGGAGCTTGATTTTTACCCAGTCTCAACGGCCGTGGGCTCGGTCCGGGCCAGTGGTGAGGACCTGATTCGCCCAATTTAGCCCTGGGTTTTGAAATGTCTGAGGCTAGTCCTACACTTCTTTTATTCGAACAAATGTTCGAATAATTCAAGGGGCAGGAAATTGCTTAGGTTCGAGACGGCTATAGCGGTGATGGTCAATCACGACGGTGAGCCCTACGCATTTAAGTTGGCCAACACCGAGTATTTGGTTTGTTCAAAGCCTGTCCGTTGGTACTCCAGGAAGACCTGGTGGAAAGAGGCCGAGGCCGCCCCAAAAGGCATCGGACCTTCACTGATTGAAGTTGAGATGTGGCGACTCTGGGCAAGCTGTGATTCTGGTCAGGCACTATTCGAGCTTCGTCATGAAGTTCATGCCAACAACTGGCAGCTAGTGCAGCTCGATGAAAAATGACAACGTTTACCCACCTGAAAGTGGCTTCCGCATTTTCCGCCCACTACGGAGTGAATAGACCAGAGCAATTGGTGGCAGCTGCGGCTGCCCTGGGTTTTGATGCAATCGCAATTACCGATCGAGACGGTCTCTATGGAGCAATAAAACATATTGGTGCGTGCATAGAAAAAGGGATTCACCCAATAGTGGGTGCCGATCTTTCAGTGAAAGATGATTTTGGTGTCGTATTAGGAAGAGTCACGGTTTTGGCTCACGGGCAAAAGCAAGGACTAGGTTGGGCCGGGCTTTGCAGGACCGTTTCAAGAGCTCACCAAAAGAATCGAAAGAATGATTCGCCTTCGATCTCTATCTCAGACCTGGCAGAAATTATTCAAAATTCAGAAGTTTCCAATTGCACAGTTTTGCTGGGGCCGGAAAGTGACATTGGCAAGCACGCACTGCGCGATCCAAGTTTGGCAATTCAAAAAGCGATGGTCTGGCAGCGCTTGTTCCCAAAACCTGCAGCGCTAGCAATAGAGATATGCACTCTGCTTACAGAACCAGAATCCGAATACTCTATAGAACACGCTAGGGCAATGTTGGAATTAGCAAAGACTCTTTCCATTCCGGCAGTGCTAACAAATTCAGTTAGATATTTAGAACCAGATGGCGCAATAACTGCAGATGTTTTAGACGCGGCAAGGCACCTTGAGCCACTTGGAATATTTGAACCACAGCCAAATGCACAAGCCTGGCTAAAACCCGCGAGAGCAATGGCCGCAATTGCTTTAGAAATAACACAAAGCCCTCGAAGCGCAATTGGGTTACTGGAAACTACTGAACGCTTGGCTCAGCGATGCAAACTTGACCCGATTAGAGATTGCGGTTGGGGGGTTCCTAAGACACCAGAAAAAGAGGCTCTTGGGATAACAGGAAACCCTTTTGAGGTGCTGTGGCAAAAATCGCATTCAGCCCTGGAGTGGCGCTATCCAGGAGCAAATGCCGCGAAACTCTCTGAGATTCAACATCGACTTTCGAGCGAACTGATCACAATCAACAAGCTTGGATTCGCAACCTACTTTTTGACCGTGGCGGATGTTGCCCAAATGATCAGGGACATGGGAGTAAGAATTGCTGCCAGGGGTTCCGGTGCTGGTTCGCTGGTGAACTATTTACTTGGAATCAGCGGAGTTGACCCAATTGAACAAGGTTTGCTGTTTGAGAGATTTCTCTCAACCGAGCGAAGCACTCTGCCCGATATTGACATAGACGTGGAATCTGCCAGGCGGCATGACATCTACCGAAACATCTTTAGGCGTTACGGCGGTCAAAGAGTGACGCTGCTATCCATGCAATCCAAGTACCGTGGCCGGGGTGCGGTCAGGGATTCTGGCTTAGCGCTTGGTCTTGATGAAGATGAAATTGATGACATTGCGAAAAACATGTGGCGCTTCAGCGCTCGTAGCTTCAGACACGCGTTAGACGAGAAACCTGAACTCAGAAGTCTTGCTCAACGAACCGAGACCGAGAGAACCCTGAACCTACTGGTCGACATCACCGAGCGTTTAGATCGTCTCCCTAGGCACATCTCCATGCATCCATGCGGCGTAATACTGGGAAACTCTTCGCTACTTTCACTGACGCCAACTGAATCCAGTGGCCTTGGTCTACCAATGAGTCAATTTGATAAAGATGACATGGACCCGATGGGCTTTCTCAAGCTCGATGTGCTTGGCGTTCGCATGCAAAGCGCAATGGCCTACACCGTAAATGAAATAAAGCGGACGCTAGATAAAGAAATTGATTTAGACAGAGTGCCAAAAGATGATCCAGAGGTTTACAAACTCATTCGCACCACTAACACTCTGGGCATCTTTCAGATTGAAAGCCCAGGGCAGAGAGAGTTGACCGGAAAGAATCAGCCCACTGTCTTCAATGACTTGACTCTGCAAATCTCACTGTTCAGGCCAGGGCCCATGAAGGGAAACATGATCAGCCCCTATCTGGACGGCCGACATGGGTTTATTGAACCCGATTACATGCATCCGGATTTACGACCAATTCTGGAAGAAACCTACGGAGTTGTGGTTTTTCACGAACAGGTGATGCGAATCATGAAAGTGATGACTGGCTGCACGCTTGCCAAGGCGGATGAGATGAGAAGGATGCTCTCGAAACCTAACAAGGAAATTGAGGTTGCGAAGTACTTCAAAAGCGCGGCTCGAGCTAGGGGTTATAGCCAAGCAGTAATTGAGAGAGTGTGGTCGATTCTCGAGGGTTTTGGAAGTTTTGGCTTCTGTAAAGCGCACGGCGCAGCATTTGCTCTGCCGACCTATCAAAGCGCGTGGCTGAAAACCCACTTCCCCACCCAATTCATTGCCGGGCTCTTGACTCATGATCCGGGGATGTATCCCAGAAGACTCCTGCTTGCAGAAGCCAGAAGATTGGGCGTAGCGATATTGCCAATCGATGTGAACCGTTCCAGGGATGAGTTTTACGTAGACCAGCATCACGGAAAGCTTGGAGTGAGGATGTCGCTAAGTGACATAGCGGGAATCTCCATCCCTGAAATAGAAAGAATCATCGAAAACCAACCATTTTCAGGGCTTGGCGACTTCTACCTCAGAGCCAGGCCATCCAGGAGAACGCTTATGAGACTTGCCACGATAGGTGCGCTAGATCAACTAGCGGGAATTGACCCTACGGATGTCACCGGTATTCATTCCAGAGGAGACGTAATAAGCAAGGTTAGAGAGCTAAGCGCAAAGCCTGCCCCGAAGCGCGATCTGAACCAAATGGAGTTTCAGTTCAGCTTCAAAGATGAACTCCCGGTCGGATCTCCGAAAATTAGTTTTGAGGAGCAAATCGATAGTGAACTAGAACTAACCGGAATGGATATCTCTGGGCATCAGTTGGATCGCTTCCAGCAAATGTTGAACGACATGGGAGTTGTTCGAGCAAGTGAGTTGGTATCACTGAGGTCTAACACGGAGGTTTTAGTTGCAGGAGTGAGGGTCGCAACTCAAACTCCCCCCATGAAGAGCGGGAAGAGGGTTGTATTTATCAGCCTGGACGATGGGACCGGGTGTGCAGATGCGACCTTCTTCGATGAAGCACAGCGGAAGTGCAGCGATCTTTTGTTTCATAACAAACTGCTCTTAATAGCAGGAAAAACCCGACGCACCGGAGTGCGAGGGGTCTCAATCCTTGCTGAAAACGCTTGGGATCTTGGAGATCTTTGGGCGTCTTGGGGTTCTCGGGATTAGTCCTGAGAATTGAAAATAGAGAGCATTCTCAAAATTTCAACGTAAAGCCAAATCAATGAAGCGGTTAGACCAAATGCCGCACGCCACTCCATTTCTTCAGGAAGGCGCTGCTCGACTCCGTAACGAATCGCCTCAAAGTCAAGGTTAAGTGTGAACGCGGCCAGCCCCACTCCAACCAAAGCCGCCAGCCATCCAAACGGGGAGGAGTAAATGCTTCCACCGCCAAAGAAGTAGAAACCAAGATTTACCAAAGCGAAGATCATGTAGCCAATTAGCGCAAAAGACATGATGCGGGTGAATCGAGCATCAACCTTGATCCAACCAAATCGATATGCGGCAAACATTCCACCCGCTGTGGCGAGAGTTCCAATCACTGCGGATTGGGCAATGCCTGGATACATCGATTCAAATACCATCGAAATAGCGCCAATAAAGACACCCTGAGCTGCAGCGTAAGCAATCAGAACTGCGGGGCGGACTTTCTTTCCAAAGCTCGCCCAGAGTCCAAGACCAAGTCCAACCAGCATGGCTGGAAACATTAGGGAAACTAGGCCAAAGAACCAGGTCACTGCTGCTGACAGCAGCACAACCGCAAACATTCCAATTACCTTTGAAGCGGTTCCCTCTATGGTCATGGGCTTCCCGGTGAGGCGATTGAATTCGCTATCTACCTGTGCAGGGGACATTTCCTCAATGCCAGTCTGCATGGCTCGGTTGAATACCGGGTTGTGTGAAATTGCCACTACTTACCTTTCTCTAAAAGAGTTTCCTCGATGGTAACCAGTAAAACTGGAAATTCCCTGAACCCTGGATGTGGGAATAGAGATTGAAAAGGGTCGGATTTTGAGTGGACCTGAGGGGACTTGAACCCCTGACCCCTTGCATGCCATGCAAGTGCGCTACCAGCTGCGCCACAGGCCCGAACTCCAGAAGTCTACACAATGTTAAGGAGGTAATTAGCCCAGCTTTACAACCGGGCAATCGCGCCAGAGCCTTTCAAGCGAGTAAAACTCGCGCTCCTGTTCGTGCATCACATGCACGACTAAATTTCCGAAGTCCAAAAGCACCCAGCGAGCCGCTTCCATGCCCTCACGCATGCGGGCCTTAACCCCTGATTCTGAGAGCTTATCCTCAACAAATTCGGCGATGGCCTGCACCTGGCGCTCGTTCTTTGCGCTAACAATCAGGAAAATATCCGCCAAAGCAAAAGGTTCAGAAACATCCAGAGCAACCATGTTTTCCCCGAGTTTCTCACTTGCAGCCTCAAAGGCGATCTGGGCCTCGGTAACGCTCTGCTTGGATGCAGCCAATTAGTTACCGATCAATTCAAGGATTGTCAAAGTTGCCCAGACGGCGGCTGCGGTCATAACCAAAGCCCCAAGACCAATTAGCCACTTAATCCACCAGCCCTTGCGAAGTGCTGCCTCAGGAACCACCCCAACATCCTCTCGCTCGCTAATTACTGCCAAAGCGCTGACTGGCTCTACAACTGAGATGACGCCTGTTACAGCGTCCTTCATGGCCACTTGGTCAAGTTGCGAACCATCCATGGTTGCAGTTACAACGGCAGCAGTTGAGTCAGGAATTACAGCGATTGATCCCGTAGATACAATTTCGCCGGTAATTTCTATCGGAAGTGAAACAGCTTCGGGAACAACATCAAGAACTATGGATTGCGTGCTGGGCTCTGCAAGCAGGTTGGTTCCAGTGAATGTCACTGGCTCTTCTGTCAAAACATTTGAAGTAGTGGTTGCCGTCAAATCAATAAACGCATCGATTTCAAAACTTGAGGTAGTAGTCGGAGTCTCAACCGCTGGAGAGGTTTCTCCCTGAACAACTGGCTTGCCCGACCGCTCCGCGTTTCTCAGTTCCCTTCGCGAAAGCGGTGCAGCGCTGACGTTAGCCACATTACTGACGCTAATCGCTTCACTTACAAATAGATCTTCTTTGACCTCAGCAGGTCTTACCGGCTCAACCTCTGCCACTTTGAACTCAAGGGGTGAGGTAAATGATTGGGCTTGGATAACTGGTTCCTCAGGTTGAGTTGACTGAGGAGTAGTCAACTCCACAGGAATCCCGGAACGCTCAGCATCTCTTCGTTCCTTGCGAGATAGGTACTGAGTCATGCCTGTTCCCTATATAGCTTGTGCTTGCCTATGTATTGAACAACGCCATCTGGCACCAGGTACCAAATCGGTTTACCTTCCATTACTCTTGCGCGACAATCCGAAGATGAAATAGAAAGTGCTGGAACTTCCAGTGATGAAATTGACCCTTCGGGTGCATCCGGCAACTTGAGAGAGTGTCCGGGTCGGCTAACGGCCACAAAGTGAGCAAGAGGCCAAATTTTCTCAATATCTTTCCAAGCAAGGATTTGAGCAATCGCATCGGCACCAGAGATAAAGAAAAGATCTGCATCTGGATGCATCGTCGAGATGTCTCTCAATGTATCGATCGTGTAGGTAGCTCCCTCGCGATCAATATCTACGCGGCTAACCGAAAACCTTGGATTCGCGGCCGTCGCAATCACGGTCATCAAATAGCGGTGCTCTCCAGCCGTTACGGTCTTCTTATGCCCTGGCTGGCCAGTTGGAACGAAAATTACCTCATCGAGCGCGAAAGCTGCGGCGGCTTCACTGGCAGCGACCAAGTGGCCGTTGTGAATTGGGTCAAAAGTTCCACCCATCACACCGACGCGACGTCGCTGACTGCTCATGAGTATTAGTGGTGACCCTGACCAGATGAAGTCTTGTGATCGTGGCGGTTAGCTACATCGCGATATGACCAGGTAACGGCAGCTAGAGCGAGGAAGGCAGCCATAGCGATTACGCCAAAAAATACCGCTGGGAATGGAAGCTCGGTGTGGTGAACGACTGCTTCACTAGCCAAAATCGAAAACACTTATTCTCCTTATGGGGTCTGAATCAATTCTACTTGCGGACTTGCCCAGAACCACGGACCAGCCACTTGCTTGAGGTCAGTTCCCGCAAGCCCATTGGGCCTCGGGCGTGCAGCTTCTGGGTTGAAATACCAACCTCGGCGCCGAAACCGAACTCTCCCCCATCGGTAAAGCGGGTGGAAGCATTGACCATAACCACCGCTGAATCGACTTCGGCCAGGAACCGCTCGGAATTTGCTACCGAATTGGTGACGATGGATTCCGTGTGATGGGTCGAATATTTTGAAATATGATCCAGAGCCTGGTCAAGATCGTCCACAATCTTCACCGACAAATCCAGTGAGTAGTACTCCGTGGACCAATCCTCTTCTGTAGCAGCAACGGCATCTGGAACCAGTTTCAGTGTCCTTGGGCAACCGTGGATGGTGACTTCCTTCTCTTTCAGTGCCTTTGCAACCTGTGGAAGAACGCGCTCAGCGGCATCAGCATGAACAAGCAAAGTCTCCAACGCATTGCAAACCGAGACTCTCTGAGTTTTAGCATTCACCACAAGATTTACTGCCATGTCCGAATCGGCACTTTCATCGAGAAACATATGAACCACACCGTCCCCAGTTTCAATAACGGGCACTTTTGACTCTTCCACAACTGTTCGAATTAGATTTGCGCTCCCCCGGGGTATCAGCACATCAACTAGCCCGCGCGCCTGCATCATCGCTTTTGCGCCGTCTCTACCAAATTCATCTACCGTCTGCGCAGCTCTTCCATCGAGTCCCGCCTTGACAAGCCCATCTCGAAGCACTTCAACCAAAATCCGATTGGTATTTTCGGCGGCCGTTCCACCGCGCAAAACGATAGCGTTGCCACTCTTGATTGCAAGTGCAGCGATGTCTATGGTGACGTTGGGTCGAGCCTCATAAATGCAGCCAATCACTCCGAATGGGACTCGGATCTTCTGAAGACTTAGGCCATTTGGGAGGATCTTTCCCTCAATTGCCTCGCCAACTGGGTCTGGAAGTGAAATTACGTCAGCAATTGCATTAGCCAACCCTTGAATTCGTTCGCTGTTGAGCTTTAGTCGGTCCATCAAACCCTGAGAGAGACCAGACTTCACTCCATTTGCAAGGTCTTGCTCGTTGGCGGAAATAATCTGATCGGATCTCTGCAAGAGGATTTCACTGATTAATGTCAGGGCAAGGTTCTTTTTATCTGTGCTTGCCTGTCCAACAGAAGGAGCGGCAGCCTTGGCTGAGGCAAGAATCTCTTGGACTGTCATCTGAAAATCCTATTCCCCTGACTTTGGTTCAAACCAGGTGTGAGGAACACTCTGTTCAAGCAAAGTAGGAACATTCTTGGTTGCCGTCAGCATTACCGGGATTCCTGCCTCGGTGGCGAGCTGGGCTGCGGCCAGCTTGGTAAGCGCTCCTCCGGTCCCGTAACCGGTCGAAGTTCCAGAAATCTGGATCTCACTCAGGTCCTGACCATATGAGATACGTTCGATACGTTCTGCCCCCTCCTCTGTAGGAGGTTTCGTATAAAGCGCATCAACATCGCTGAGCAAAATCAGTAGATCAGCCTTGGCAAGTTTTGCCACGCGAGCTGCTAGCTGATCATTGTCACCGAAACGAATTTCGTGAGTGGCAACCGTATCGTTTTCATTAATCACAGGCACAACGTTTATTTCGATAAGGCGCTCGATGGCTCGGAAGGCGTTCTCACTCGTCTCTGCCGTGTCCAAATTGTCTACGGTCAGCAAAATTTGGGCAGGGATTAGTTTGTGGCGCTTGAAGCTACTTTCATACTTAGACATAAGAATCGCCTGTCCAATTGCAGCCAGTGCTTGGGAGGTTGCTAAATCTTCGGACTTGACGGTAAGTCCAATTAGGGGCGAAGCCGTCGCAATAGCTCCTGAGCTAACAACCAATACCTCAACCCCGTGACTCTTTAGTTTCGAGGCCAGGTCAACAATCAGATCTAAGTTTCCAGCGTTTGCGCCAGTGATTGAGGAAGAACCAACCTTTACAACCACTCGCTTTGAATTCAAGATTTGGGACTGATTGCTAATCAATTTCTTCCTCCAAGAAAACGCTTGATTCACGCACTGCTTCACGCTCGGCTCTTCCCTTTGCGCGAGTGTCCATCATTTCGTGATACTCCTTGCGCCTTTCGACGTTAGTTCTTCTGCGATTCGCATCAATGCCTTCGTCGATATCCGTACCCGCTTCAATTAGTTCTGTTACCGACGCGACCAAAGGATCCCAATCGAATACAACTCCGTTGCCACTGCCGATGATGACGGTTGAACCTCTGCGGGCACCCTTCTTCACAAGCTCGTCTTCAACACCGAGTTTCGCGAGTCTTTCTGCAAGATATCCAACAGCTTCGGAGTTTCCGAAGTCTGTCTGTGCGACCCAGCGCTCAGGCTTGATGCCTTCAATTCTGAATACTTCTTCCCCACCGATTTCCTCACGTCTTACTGTGAAGCGACCCTCATCTTTTTGCTTAGGTAGCAGCGAAATACGTTTAGCCGCAACCGGTGTGGAGTTCTTTCTAGCCTCAAGAACTAAAGATGACAAAGCAAAGTTGAGTTCTCTCAACCCTTCATTCGTGGCTGTCGAGATTAGGTAAACCGGATACCCAAGGGCCTCAAGGTCCGGCTTTATAAACTCAGCAAGCTCTCGAGCTTCCGGAATATCAATTTTGTTCAGGGCAATCAGCTGCGGTCTTTCAACCAGCGGAGTTTGACCCTCAGGAACTTCGTAAGCCTGGAGCTCAGCGAGAATCACCTTCAGATCGCTTAGCGGATCGCGATTGGGTTCTAAAGTCGCACAGTCAATGACATGAAGCAGTGCGCTGCAGCGCTCTACGTGACGAAGGAATTCGAGACCAAGTCCGCGCCCTTTGCTTGCGCCTTCAATAAGTCCAGGTACGTCTGCGACCGTGTAACGGTTTTCGCCGGCCTGAACCACTCCCAAATTGGGGTGGAGTGTGGTGAATGGATAGTCAGCAATTTTTGGACGAGCGGCTGATATTGCCGCAATTAGAGATGACTTGCCCGCGCTTGGGTAACCAACCAATGCAACGTCTGCAACCGTCTTGAGCTCAAGAACTATGTCACCGGACCAACCCGGTACGCCAAGTAGTGCAAAGCCCGGAGCGATTCTTCGCTTGGAAGCAAGCGCAGCGTTACCAAGCCCACCAAGACCACCCTCGGCGACCAGTAGTTCCATGCCAGGTTCGGCTAAATCCGCTATCAGCTTTCCATCTGGACTCTTCACAACAGTGCCGACAGGAACAGGAAGAACTAAGTCTTCGCCTCTAGCACCGTTGCGATAATCTCCCGCACCCTTACCACCGCTCTCAGCAGATCTGTGTGGTCGGTGATGGTAATCAAGCAAGGTCGTTACGTTTAGATCTGAAATCAGCGAAATGGAGCCACCGTCTCCACCATCCGCACCATCTGGACCTGCAAGAGGTTTAAATTTCTCGCGGCGAATGGATGCACAACCATCTCCACCGTTACCCGCGCGAAGGTGCAGCGTAACTTGATCAACGAATGTGATCACGTGCACCTCCTTCAAACTAAAAGAGGCGGACCCTTTGGGCCCGCCTCGTTAGGAAAACTATTTACGCAGTGACAATGTTCACTACGCGGCGGCCACCTTTAGCTCCGAATTCAACAGAGCCTGCAGCAAGAGCGAACAGAGTGTCGTCTTTACCGCGACCGACGTTTGCACCCGGGTGGAAGTGAGTACCGCGCTGACGAACCAAAATCTCACCGGCGTTCACAACCTGACCTGAGTGACGCTTTACTCCCAAACGCTGCGCGTTTGAATCGCGACCGTTACGAGTGGAGCTAACTCCCTTTTTGGATGCCATTTCTGCCTACCTACTTAATCTCGGTTACCTTGACCACAGTCAAGTCCTGACGGTGACCCTGGCGCTTCTTGTAACCGGTTTTGTTCTTGTACTTCTGAATAACAATCTTTGGACCACGGGTCTGCTCTAGCACTTCTGCTACAACCTTGACCTTGGAAAGAACCTTTGGATCGGTGGTTACTTTTTCGCCATCGACCAGCAGCAGGGCAGGCAACTCAACAGTGCCCGAGGTTGCTGCAATGCGGTTCATGGTGACGATAGTGCCAACCTGAACCTTCTCCTGGCGACCGCCAGCGCGAACTACTGCGTAAACCACGACAAACCTCTTGTTCTTGAAGAATTTCTGCCCCCAGATCTCAGGAGCAACAGCGCCCAAGTCTAGCCAAGAAATTGGGGCCGGTCAACCATTTTTGCTATTCCTGGGACTTGGACCGGCCCAGGTTTATAACCCTTCTGCGCTTGGCCTTTTTGGGGGCTGGGCCCTCTGGAAGTGACTCCAGCACGGCATTCAAGATCTCCGTTTTACCCTCTGGCTCCTTGGGTTCCTCAATGGTCGAGGCGGCGGCTATTTGGCTGACAACAGACTTGAAAGCGTCTGCCTGCTCGGGAGTAACCACCTTCTTGACTACTTCTTCCTTGGCCTTCTTCTTGTTTTTGCCCTTGCCAGCAGGGGCCTCGGGCATTCTGAACCTCGGCTCCTCATGAAGGGTCACTCCCCTACCGTTGCAGCATTCGCAGGTGGTTGAGAATGTCTCCAGAAGTCCAACGCCAATTTTCTTCCTGGTCATTTGGACCAATCCCAGGGAAGTAACCTCAGAAACCTGGTTCTTGGTTCTGTCTCGGCTCAGGCACTCAAGGAGGCGCCTTCGCACAGCTTCCTGATTTGACTCTTGGATCATGTCAATGAAGTCAACGACGATAATGCCACCAATGTCTCGAAGCCTTAGCTGCCTGACAATTTCCTCGGCGGCTTCCAAGTTATTTTTGGTCACGGTCTCTTCGAGGTTTCCACCCGAGCCGATGAACTTTCCAGTATTTACGTCAATCACTGTCATGGCCTCAGTTCGGTCAATGACTAGCGAGCCGCCGGATGGAAGGTAAACCTTACGATCTAACGCCTTGACAATTTGGTCACCGATTCGGAAGTGATCAAAAATGTCCTCGTCGCCCTTGTGCTCAACAAGCCTCTCTACGAGATCTGGCGCAACCGAGTCAAGGTATTCCTTGATGGTTTTCATAGATTCCGAACCGGAAACGACTAGTTTTTGAAAATCTTCGTTGAACACATCTCGGATGATCTTTACGAGCAAATCTGGTTCAGAGTGCAGAAGCAGCGGGGCCTTACCACCCTCAGATTTTGAGTTAATGCTTTCCCATTGAGCCTGCAGGCGCTTCACATCAGTGATTAACTGTTCTTCACTCGCGCCCTCGGCCGCTGTTCTGACAATCACTCCAGCGTCTTCGGCCAAAACGTCTTTCAGGATCTGCTTTAGCCTCTGGCGCTCACCCTCTGGAAGTTTTCGTGAGATTCCCGACATGCTGCCACCTGGGACATAGACCAAAAAACGCCCTGGAAGCGAAACCTGCGATGTTAGCCGAGCACCCTTTTGGCCAACCGGATCCTTAGTGACCTGAACCAAAACCTGGTCGCCAGTCTTCAGCGCCAGTTCAATGCGGCGGGGTTGGTTGCCAGTCTCGGCAGCCTCCCAGTCCACTTCACCTGAATACAAAACCGCGTTGCGCCCGCGCCCAATGTCTACGAACGCTGCTTCCATGGAAGGGAGAACGTTCTGCACTTTGCCGAGGTAAACATTTCCAATCAAAGACGCGCCCTGCGATTCTGCAACGTAGTGTTCGACAAGCATGCCGTCTTCGAGAACGCCAATTTGAATCCTGGAGTCTTTCTCTCGAACCACCATGGTTCGTTCGACTGACTCGCGTCTAGCTAAGAATTCAGATTCGGTAACGGAGCTTCTGCGCCTGGATGAGTCCCTGGAGTCGCGACGACGATTGCGCTTTGCATCCATGCGAGTGGAGCCTGGTTCCTTTGCAGACTCATCAGACTCAACAGCTTTGGATTCCTTTTCGCGAGTCTTCTTGGGTTTCTCAGATTTCTCTTTGCGAATTGGCTTTTCGGGCTTGGCTGCTGCCTTTTCTTCCGCCGCGAGTTTGCCACTTCTTGGATTCACCTTCGGTGTTGGAAGGTCCGGTGCTTGAAAGATCAACTGAGTTGCAACAGGTGCAACTGTCTCTTCTGCCTTTTTTCTAGCCAAAATGTTTGCCTTTTGGTGACCAACTGCTACACGCCCCCGCTGGTCTGCGTAGTGACACCCAACCGCAATCGGATGTCTAATCCTTTAATCGCTAGATCCCGTTCCTAAATATGAACCGTCTAGCAAATCCTTTGGCGCAAGCGTGTTTGCACCTAGCCCTAATTATGCCATTGAGTACAAGAAATGGGATACTTATTGGGTGATTTTCCCAATAAGCCTGGTTTTGCTGGGCATAACCGGCTGGATTGCCTCTTTTAGCCTTACTCTCGAGAGATTCAAGGTGGCTGCAGACCCTGCAGCGACTACCGCCTGTGACATTTCCCCGTTTCTAAGCTGTAAATCAGTGATGCTCAGCGAGCAAGCGGCTCTCCTCGGATTCCCAAATCCCCTGATTGGAATCGCCGCGTTTATGGCACCGATAGTGGTGGGCATGGCGATTCTGGCGGGTGCGACTTTCAAGTCTTGGTTCTGGCAGTTATTCCTTTTGGGAACCATCCTGGGAATGTCGTTTGTACTTTGGCTATTTAGCCAGGCTGCCTACTCAATCGGTTCCTTGTGCATGTACTGCATCGTTTCCTGGATTGCGATGATCCCGATATTTTGGTCCGTCCTTGGCCATGCCATGAAGGAGGGCCACCTGGTAATCAGGTGGATGGGAGCCGGGGAGTTTATTTTTTCTTGGGCCTGGGTTCTAACCCTCGTAACTTACGTATCAATAACGCTCTTGATTGTCGTGCAGTTCTGGGATTACTGGCCGACCCTGTTCTAGAACCACAGACTCAGTTCTCGTTTTGCCGAATCTGCGGAGTCTGAACCGTGCACCAGGTTTTGAACAACTTTTGTTCCCCAGTCGCGACCTAAGTCTCCCCTGATAGTTCCGGGCGCTGCGACTGTTGGATCAGTCGCCCCTGCCAAAGACCTGAATCCTTCAATCACTCGGTGACCCTCAAGTTTGATTGCAACCACGTCGCCGGAAGACATAAATTCAACCAGGGGCTCATAAAAAGGCTTTCCGACGTGCTCTTCGTAGTGCTTAGCCAGCAAATCGCGAGAAGGGGACACTCTCTTTAGGTCTGCGACAACGTAGCCTTTGGCTTCGCAGCGCGAAATAATCTCGCCAATGAGGTTTCTCTTCACGCCATCGGGCTTGATCAGCACAAGTGTTTGTTCCATTAGTTCTCCGCCTCCAAGTTCAAGCGCTCCAGGTTGGCCCTCGCTCTATCGATTGTCCCACCTGCGAGCATTGCCCAGGCCCACAATCCGGCAAAAATCGATCCGATGATAAACATTCCCCACAGCCAAAACCCGCTTAGGACAAATGGGATCTGCAGTGCCCAACCAAGTCCGTAGCCACCTGGTCTACCAAGTAAGCCAGGAGTTGCGATGCAGAGGATGGAGACGCTCAGACCAACCGCCCATACCCATTCCGCGGGTGCGACCTTTAGACCAAACCTGCAAGCGTGGCAAAAAATGCCGCGAATGACTCGAAACTAAGAACCATTGCTCCCAGCAAGCGCTTAGTCGACTTCGGCTTGGCCATCTTCATCCACCTCGATATTGGAACTGAATAACTTCAACAAGTCTCCCACCATATATAAGGAACCGGTGGCGAAAAGAGCCATTGATTCGGCCGCGGCTCGATTGCGGGCGTACTCGAACGCCTCAGCGAGATTTGGTTCTAGAAGAACTTGTTTGAAGCCAAGGGATCGAGCTGCCTCTGCAAGATCGGAGCTCGGCATCTTCCTGGGGTTATCGACTTCTGTGACAACAAGTATTTCAAAAACATCTTTCAGCTCTAGCAAGGTGTTCCTAGCATCCTTGTCGGAAAGCATGGAAATCAGACCAATTGACTTTGGATAACCGAAGTGCTCCTTGATAGCAAGCGATAGTGTCCTCGCCCCACCTGGGTTGTGTGCACCGTCTAAAACAATAAGAGGGTCCTTTGATAGAACTTGAAGTCTTCCTGGACTAGTCGAGTCAGCTAGCGCAGAGCGGAGAATTTCGTCACCGATTGGCCGCTCGCCCGAGCCCAAGAAAGCTTCAACCGCCGCAATCGCGGTAGTGGCATTTTCAGCCTGGTGTGAACCAATTATCGGCATCCAAAGATTCTCGTAACGCCCGGCTAGTCCCCGGACGCTGAATCGCGTCCCATTCCCATCCGGAGTATGGGTAAGAAGTTCAAAAGCTTGTCCTGAGTGAAAATGTGCTTCCGCAATTGTTGCCCTATCAGAAAGAACTTCTGTTACATCGGGCAATTGGGGTGAGGTGACAACCAGAGATTGTGGTTTTATGATTCCGGCTTTTGTTTTTGCAATTTCAACCTCTGTGTTGCCCAAACTCTTTGCGTGATCAATCGATATAGCTGTGAGTACCGCAACATCCGCATCAGCGACATTAGTTGAGTCCCACTCCCCTCCCATTCCGACTTCGAGAACTAAGACATCGATGGGGGCATCAGAGAAAATTTGAAACGCGAGCGCAGTAAAGGCTTCGAAGAAAGTTAGCGGTTGGTCACCCGCTGCAATCAGTTCGGCGTCCGCCAACTCAAGTAGTGGCTTAGATTCCTCGTAGGCAAGGACAAAACTTTCGTCACTTATCGGGTCTCCGTCGATGGCGATACGTTCATTTATGGAGACAAGGTGTGGTGAAGTAAGGCGGCCGGTTCGAAGCCCATGCTCTCTCAGGATGCGTTCGATGATACGAGCAGTTGTGGTTTTTCCATTTGTGCCGGTGATGTGAATGATTCCATAGTTCTTCTGAGGATCTCCAAGAATCGCGACAGCGCGTCTGGTTGGTTCTAAGCGTGGGCGAATCTGATTCTCAGGCTGACGAGCGACTAACTCAGCTGTGACTTGCTCAAGTCGCTTGGTCCAGTTATCACTCATGCGAGTTTCGACAGTTGAATTAGAAGCGAGACGTCGTCCCCGATTGTTAGTTCACTCTGTTCGACAGCCTCGCTGATTTCAAATTCCAGTGCCAAAGTCTCTTTGGCAATAAAGTCCCTATGTTTTGAAAGAGCAAGAGCTCCGACTGAAGAAGATTTGAGGTGCAGGTGAATGCGGTCGGAGACATCAAGGCCAGCTTCCCTTCGGGCTTGCTGCACGTGCCTCACTGCGTCTCTTGCCATGCCCTCATGCTCGAGCTCTTCAGTGACTTGGGTATTCAGCAGCACAAACCCAGATGAGGTGATACCTACCTTCTGATTTTCATTGCCACCGGAGGTAGACAACACAAGTTCGTACTCATTTGGTAGAAGTTCAGTGCCATCGACAATCACTGAACCGTCTATCTCGGTCCAGTTGCCGCTCTTCGAAGCACCGATAATGCGTTGGACGTCTTTTCCAACTCTCGGCCCGAGCTCTCGAGCGTTCACTGTGAGCTTCTTGCTAAGTCCAAAGCTAGCTGCGGTTTGATCGTTCGCCTCTACCACCGAAATGGACTTGACGTTGAGCTCATCAGCGATCAAATCAGAGTAGTTACTAAGTGTCTTAGCGTCGCTGACAGCAATGGTTAGTTCGCTCAGCGGAAGCCGAACTCTAAGGCCAGCAGCTTTACGCAGTGACAGGGCCACAGAGGCAGCCTCTCTAATGGCATCCATATCAGCGACTAAGGAATCATCGCTTGGGAAGTCATTTGAATCTGGCCAGTTCTGCAAGTGAACCGAACGGCCGTTGGTCAGACCTCGCCATACTTCCTCTGAGATAAGAGGCAGTAGGGGTGCGACTACTCGGGCTAGCGCTTCAAGCACCGTGTAAAGAGTGTCAAAGGCGTCCTTGTCCCCTTCCCAGAAACGATCGCGAGACCTACGGATATACCAGTTGGTCAGCACCTCAGCGAAATCTCTAACCTTTGCACTCGCGTTATAACTGTCAAAAACGTCCAGGTCAGCAGTCACGTTCTCTATCAACTGTCTGGTCTTGGCGAGTATGTAACGATCCAACAACTGCTTAGAACTGGTGGAAGGACTTGCCTCGTAGTTCGATGCGTTCGCATACAGACTGAAGAAGTAGTAACTGTTCCATATTGGCAACAGCGCTTGTCGAACACCCTCGCGAATACCCTGCTCAGTTACAGAAAGATTTCCACCACGAAGAATTGGGCTGGACATTAGGAACCAGCGCATGGCATCCGAGCCATCACGATTGAAAACTTCGTTTACATCCGGGTAGTTGCGGAGTGACTTGGACATCTTCTGACCATCGTTACCCAGCACAATTCCGTGACTAATTGCATTCTTAAATGCCGGTCTATCAAAAAGAGCGGTCGATAGAACGTGAAGCGTATAGAACCAACCTCTGGTCTGCCCAACGTATTCGACAATAAAGTCTCCCGGGAAGTGAGTTTCAAACCACTCTTGATTTTCAAAAGGATAGTGAACCTGAGCAAAAGGCATCGAACCGGACTCGAACCAGCAGTCCAGCACCTCAGGGACTCTTCGCATCATTGACTTACCGGTTGGGTCGTCAGGGTTTACCCTTACCAACTGGTCAATTTCAGGTCTGTGGAATTCGGTTACCTTAACTCCGAAATCACGTTCGAGTTCCTCAATCGAGCCATACACATCGAGGCGTGGATAATTGGGGTCATCAGACTTCCAAACTGGAATAGGTGCTCCCCAGAATCGGTTCCTCGAGATTGCCCAATCTCGCACGTTCTCCAACCACTTGCCGAACGAACCGTTTTTGGTGTGCTCTGGAACCCAGTTGATCTCTTGATTGAGTTCGAGCATGCGATCGCGAAGCTTTGTGGTTTCGACAAACCAACTTGAAACCGCTTTGTAGATCAGAGGGTTCTTGCACCTGTAACAGTGCGGGTAGCTGTGATCGTATGAAGCCTGACGCAATAGCCTTCCAGCTGCCTTCAAGTCCTGGGTGATTGGTTTATTCGCATCAAAGACGTGCTGACCCGCATATTCAGGAATAACAGAGGTGTACTGCCCACGCTCATTTATTGAGACATAGGTTGGGATTCCAGCAGCATTACAAAGATTCTGGTCGTCCTCACCGTACGCAGGGGCCTGGTGGACGATACCGGTTCCTTCAGAATCTGCAACGTAGTCTCCGACAAGAATCTGCCAAGCATTTTCAACCTGAAACTTTGATGTGTCCGCATAGAAATCAAAGAGTCTCTCGTAACGAAGCCCAGCAAGCTCTTTGCCCATAATTCTTTTTTGAATGGCTGCCTTCGCAGTCTCATCATTTTCGTAGCCCAAATCTCTTGCATAGCTGCCAAGCAAGGAAGTTGCGATCAGGAATCTTGTTCCTTTTGCTCCGCCGCTCACGCCATTAGGGCCAACCGGCACAATTGCATACTCAATCTCGGGACCGACCGCTAATGCAAAATTTGTGGGAAGGGTCCACGGGGTGGTGGTCCAGGCCAACACATTTACGCCATCTAATTCTGAACCTGGGGCAAGAATGGGAAAAGTAACAGTGACAGATTGATCCTGTCTGGATTTGTAAACCTCGTCGTCCATACGAAGCTCGTGATTTGAAAGCGGGGTCTCGCATCTCCAGCAGTAGGCGAGAACCTTGAAGCCTTCGTAAATGAGACCCTTCTTGTATAGCTCCTTGAAAGCCCAGATCACACTCTCTGTGTAACTGGTATCGAGAGTTTTGTAATCATTATCAAAATCAACCCAGCGTGCTTGTCTGGTTACGTAGGTTCTCCAGTCCTCGGTGTATTTCAATACAGAGGTTTTGCAGAACGCATTGAACTTGGCCACGCCGAACTTCTCGATTTCGGGCCTTCCAGAAATGCCCAGCAATCGTTCTGCCTCAACTTCGGCAGGCAATCCGTGAGTGTCCCAACCGAATCGTCTTTCGACCCGATTTCCCCGCATGGTTTGATAGCGAGGCACTAAGTCCTTGGTGTAGCCGGTAAGAAGGTGGCCGTAGTGTGGCAGGCCATTGGCAAATGGCGGGCCATCGTAAAAAACAAACTCTTGAGCTCCCGCCTCAGTTCTTTGGTCTATCGAAGCCTGAAATGTGTCATCCTCGGCCCAGTGAACGAGCACCTCTTCCTCAATTTTGGGAAATGCGGGGCTAGCAACAACGCCATCGGCGTCAGAACGGTGCTTTGGATACATTGGGGCTTTCTAGCTAGCTAACTGAACAATGTTAATCTAGAGCAACACATAACTTTGGAGTCCTCCCCCGTGAATGCCCTTCCCGAGCCCCTAAATAAAGCCGTCGTACCCGAAAAGGCCACCGTTGACGGGCTTGAAACCAAGTGGGTGCCCGTTTGGGAGTCTCAAGGGGTTTATCGCTTCAACGCCGAAGCCAACCAGGCGAACATCTACTCAATCGACACTCCCCCTCCCACGGCCTCCGGCTCTCTGCACGTGGGCCACGTTTTCAGTTACACCCACACCGACGTTATTGCGCGTTTCCAACGAATGCGCGGAAGAGACGTTTACTACCCAATGGGTTGGGATGACAATGGGCTTCCTACCGAACGTCGAGTCCAGAACTATTACGGAGTGAGATGCGACCCTTCTCTTCCGTACGTCAAAGATTTTGTACCCCCGCAGGAAGGTGGCGACAACAAGAGTTCCAAGGCCGCAGATCAACTGCCAATTTCACGACGTAATTTCATCGAACTCTGTGAGCGCCTGACCGAAGAAGACGAGAAGGCGTTCGAAAACCTGTGGCGCAACCTAGGGCTGTCAGTTGATTGGGCCCAGACATACCGCACGATTTCTGCAACCGCTCAAAAAGTTTCTCAAAAAGCTTTCCTAAACAACTTGGCCAGGGGTGAGGCGTACCAAGCAGACGCGCCAACTCTCTGGGATGTCACGTTCCGAACTGCAGTTGCACAAGCGGAATTAGAAGACAGAGAACAACCAGGTGCGTACCACCGTATTGGATTCGACGGACCAGACGGAAAGGTCTTTATCGAAACCACTAGACCCGAGCTAATCCCAGCCTGCGTCGCGCTCGTGGCACACCCGGAAGACAAGCGCTATCAGCCCCTATTTGGAA